>NZ_JADYVV010000140.1:0-5279 GCF_020194035.1 Bradyrhizobium sp. BRP56 | reverse complement strand
GGCAGGGGAATCGCATATGGAATGAACCAATTCTTCCGCGCCGTCATGGCCGGGCTTGTCCCGGCCATCCACGTCTTTTCTTCGCGTGGAAACGAAGACGTGGATGCCCGGGACAAGCCCGGGCATGACGAGTTTGTGGGAACTCCGATCGCCTCAAACGGCCATATGCGATAGCCCTGCCCACAAGCGGGAGAGGGAGCCGACTGCCGATGCTGCGCCTCGCCCTCAACTCCTCGGCACCGGCTGCCGGCGCGCCGGGCGGGTCATTGCCTCGAGCTCGAGCAGTTGATTGAGCTGCGCTTCGGTCAGAAGCTTTTCCTCCAGCACGATGTCGGCGACCGAGCGGTTCTCCTTCAGCGCACGGCGCGCCACGCGCGATGAGGCCTCATAGCCGAGCGACGGCGCCAGCGCCGTGATCAGGCCGATCGAACCCTGCACCAGGCTGCGGCAGCGCTCGCGATCGGCCTCGATGCCGTCGACACAGCGCTTGGTCAGCGTATCGACCGCCGCCGTCAGCATGCGCAGCGAGCTCAAGACGCAATAGCCGATGGTCGGCTCGAACGCGTTGAGCTGCAACTGGCCGCCTTCGGCGCACATCGTGACCGTGAGGTCGTGCCCGATCACCAGGAAAGCCACCTGGTTGACCACTTCGGGAATGACGGGATTGACCTTGCCGGGCATGATCGACGAGCCGGCCTGCACCGCGGGCAGACGGATTTCGCCGATGCCGGTGCGCGGCCCGGACGACAGCAGCCGCAGGTCGTTGCAGATCTTTGAGAGCTTGACCGCGACGCGCTTGAGCACGCCGGAGAACAGCACGAAGGCGCCGAGATCGGACGTCGCCTCAATCAGGTTGGAGGCCAGCACCATCGGCTGGCCGGACAGCCGCGACAATTCCTCGACGGCGAGCGCTGCATAGCGCGGATCGGCATTGATGCCGGTGCCGATCGCGGTGGCGCCGAGATTGACCTCGCGGAACAGCGCGGAAATCTCGTTCAGGCGTGCGACGTCCTCCTTCACGGTCACGTGGAAGGCATCGAATTCCTGGCCGAGCGTCATCGGCACCGCATCCTGAAGCTGGGTCCGCCCCATCTTCAACACGTCGGCGAACTCCACCGCCTTGCCCTTGAGGGAGTAGGCGAGATCGTCCAGTGCGCGCACCAGCGGCTGGGTGGCGAAGATCACCGCGAGCCGCAGCGCGGTCGGATAGGCGTCGTTGGTCGACTGCGCCATGTTGACGTCGTCGTTCGGATGCAGCGCGTGATAGTCGCCCGGCTTGCGCCCCATCAGCCGCAGCGCGACGTTGGCGATCACCTCATTGGCGTTCATGTTGGTCGACGTGCCGGCGCCGCCCTGGATCGCGTCGACGACGAAGGATTCGGCATAGACCTTTTCGGTCGCAATCTGGGTGCAGGCCGCTTCGATCGCATCCGCCTTCTCCGGTGCGAGATAGCCGAGCCGCTTGTTGGCGCGCGCGGCGGCCTGCTTCACCAGCGCCAGCGCGCGGACGAATTCCGGGAAGTGCCCGACCGGCACGCCGGTGATCGGAAAGTTCATCACCGCGCGCTTGGTGTGAATGCCCCACAGCGCGTTGGCCGGCACGTCGTCCTCGCCGAGCAAATCGTGCTCGGTGCGGGACTGCGCCTGCTCGATCGGCACGGTGCGGACGGTCGCGACCGCGAGCTGGCTGGGGCTGCCGCTCTCGCCGGAGGGGGACGCGGCAGCTGCAGCGTTGGCGGTCTCAACCTTCGATTCGGCCATGGTACCTCCGTTACCTCACGCAGATCGTGTCGTCAGCGACGCCGGCCATGATGCGCCCGGCGGGCGTCGAAAGCCAATGCCTATCGGCAGAGTCTTGCACACCGGTGAGCGGCAAGACGCGGAAAACCGGCATTGGCGCGCGCCGAACCGTGAGATTAAGGACTTTGCCTTATCCGTCATGATAACAACAACTTATAACTCGATATCGCGGCTCGCTTCGCGACCGATGCGGCTGCTTTCTCCGCCCCGTCGTCGCGTGCTAGACGAGCATCGACCGGCGCAAGGGCGCCGCCGACACTGAACGAACCAAGGACCAAAGCCGTGTCCAACAATAACGAAGCGATCACCATCAAATTCCGCTGCCCCGCGGAGCTCGAGGGCAAGATTCCGCCGCCGGTGCCTGCGTCGTTGGGGCTTCCCGGATGGCTCAAGGCGATGCCGACGCAGGCCTTCAATACGATGAGCAATCGCGAAGAGGATACCGTCAAGCGCTGCCCGCCATTCGTCGATGCGATGACATCGGGTTTCCTGTTGCCGCTGATCTGCGATCTCAAGGTCGAGAATGGCGCGATCACCTGGGACAACGACCTTCCGGCCGGCGGCGCGCTCGAATTCCCGCGCTCGCCGGTCGGCTTCCACGACGAAAGCCAGGTGGTCGGCTCGCCGCTGTTCGAGCCCGACCGCTTCGTCATCAAGTTCGTCAATCTGTGGACCATCGAGGCCCCGCCGGGCTATTCGCTGTTCTTCACGCATCCGGTCAACCGGTTCGACCTGCCGTTCACCACGCTGACCGGCATGGTCGATTGCGATCTGTTTCACGACAGCTGGGTTCATTTCCCGGCACGCTGGCACGACACCAGTTTCAACGGCGTATTGCCCAAGGGCACGCCGGTTGCGCAGTGCTTCCCGGTGAAGCGCGAAAACTGGGTCGCGCAGACCGCGGCGATGACGCCGGATGAAACATCGCGCGCCCAGGAACTGACCAACAGGATGGCCCGCGAGTCCGGACTCTATCGGCGGCAATTCCGGACGTAGAGCGAGCGCGCGAAGCTGCGCTGCGGCCTCCTCCATCATTGCGAACCACCCGATGGGAGGCTCGGCATCCACCGCCGTCGTCCTGGCGAAAGCCAGGACCCCTAGCCACCGTCTTCGGTGATGAGCGGGATCGCGGCCCGGTGTCGCTCAACAATTGAGATTTGGGGTACTGGGTCCTGGCTTTCGCCAGGACGACACCGAATATGCGGCGCGATCCTGAGCCAGTTCGGTGTCTTCACCCGCATGCGGGCGATCCAGTATTCCGAGACGCTTGTGCTTGAGCGCAGAGGCCGCGGCTTATCCCTGCCGCTCTAGATTCTAGTTTTGACGCGTTAGCGCGAACCGGTGTCCGCTTCGTTCTTCGCTGTCGCCGTCACCGCCTTATTGCGAAGAAAGCGCGTAAACTGGATCTCGCGCGCCCGCGTCCCGCCCAGCCGGCGAATGCACGACCCCGGTCGATCAACCAGCGCCGCGTGCAAACGCGCCCCCCTTTTTCCAGCCGCAGGTCGCCGAACCGCCCCAGGCCAAATTCCAGTCCCAACATCAAACGCTCCGTGAATCATCACTCAACCCACGGAATCAGCAATCAAATCGCCTAGCAAGATGTGTGCATACGAGAGCCGCAAGCGGGGCGAGGTGAAGGGGGCGGTTCGCGTGACCTCGCCTTCGTGTGACGCCATCACCCCAAATCAATCGCTCGTTTACCATCGCGCACTAGGGTGAAGCCGCCAGGGCAGCTTGTCGCCGTGGCGCGTCGGGTGGAGTTGGCGTTGCGTACAGAGTTGAGTGATCGGCGCATGCGGCGCCGCGTGATACTTGCCGCCGCAGCCTTTGCGGGTTCCGTCCTGGTGGTGCCCGCGCCTGTCTCGGCCGAAGGGCTGTTCGACTTCTTCTTCGGCGGTTCCCAGAAGCAGCAGAGCCGACAGGCGCCGCCGCAGGCCAATTTCTTCGCCGATCCGTTCGGCCTCAACCAGCAGGCTGAGCGGCAGCCGTCCGCGCCCATCTCGGCGCCGCGCGTGGCCGGTTCCGGACCGGCGTATTGCGTGCGCAGCTGCGACGGCAAATATTTTCCGCTGACGATGCGCGGCAACGCCACGCCGGCGCAGCTCTGCCAGGCGTTCTGTCCGGCGAGCGCGACCAAGGTCTATTACGGCAGCCATATCGACAGCGCCGCATCGACCGCCGGCGAACGCTACGCCGACAGCGAGAACGCCTTCGCCTATCGCAAGGCGTTGCGCGCCGACTGCACCTGCAACGGCCGCGACCCGGCGGGGCTCGCGCCGGTCGACCTCGCGCTCGATGCCTCGCTGCGTGCCGGCGACGTGATCGCGACCACCGACGGCCTCGTCGCCTATACCGGCATCCGTGTCGGCAACGAGCAGTCGTTCGACTTCACGCCGGTCGCCTCCTATCCCGGATTGACCTCGGCGGTCCGCGCGCGGCTCGGCGAAATGAAGGTCGCCCCCGTCAGCGCCGAGATCGCGGGCGACGCGCCGCTGCCGGAAACCAGAAGCGATGTCGCGCCGTCGGCACCGTCGTCTGTTGCGCCGAAGGGCAACGCCGCGAAGCCGGCAAGGCGCGCGGAAGTGAACTGACGGGCGTCAGCCTGTCATTCCGGGATGGTGCGCAAGCACCAGACCCGGAATCTCGAGATTCCCCGATGCGCAATTGCGCATCTGTGGTTCGATGCTTCGCATCGCCCCGGAATGACATCGCGACAACTATCAGCGCGCCACGATCACGCCGATCACGTTCGGCGCGGCCATGTATTTCTCCTCGATCGCGGCCCGAGCGGCCGCGCGGTTCTCCGGATTGAGGATGCCGCGCTTCTCGGCGAGGATCATCCAGCAATAGCCCCACCAGTCCGTCAGCATGCCGTGGTCGTCGACGAGATCATAACCCTGCTCGCCGGCGAAGATCCGCGCATGCGCTTCATCGAGCGAGTCGAGCCAGGCGTGATCCTCGTCCGAGAACAGCTCGTCGCTGAAATCATCCGTGGTGTAGCCCCAGATCGACATGCAGACCGCGTTGAACTCGCGATCGAGCTGGTCGTCGTCGATCGTCTGGCGGCGCGAGGCCTGGTGCAGCCGCGACAGCGACCGCGCGAAATCGGCAATCCGGGTCAGGGCGAATTGATCGAAGGCGATGGTGGACATGTAGTCCTCGCAGAGACTGAAAGACCATAGATATTGTGTCGGCGCAGCCGCCGAATCACAATGATATATCAAAGACTTGCTAAAGTGTTCTTAATTCGTTCTGATTGGTTTATTTATGGACCGCCCCCGGACGTCGTCCTGGCGAAAGCCAGGAGGTGGATTCACATTCGAAGTGCAACACTTGAGCAAAGGACTCGGCGGGCGTGCGGTAGTCAAGGCATTTGCGCGGGGTGTTGTTGTAGGCGGCGATGAACTGGCGGAATCTGGCGGTCGAGAGGGTTACGAGATCCGTCTTGCGGGGAATAAAGCGGCGCATCCTGCCGATGG
>NZ_JADYVV010000014.1:0-144140 GCF_020194035.1 Bradyrhizobium sp. BRP56 | reverse complement strand
TCGAGTTCGTCTTCCCATCCCGGCATGGTCAGCCCTCCAAGAGCCGACCACCCATGAATCATTGAAAAGTCGATTCGGGAATCCTATAAAACGCGACCAAATCAACAATCTGCCAAAGTAGTGCTAGGGCGTGGACTCATTAGCACGTAGCCAAATGCGGATTGATGCGAGCTTGATGAAGGCTAGATAGTTGGCCGCGAGTTTGTCATATCGGGTCGCGACACGCCGGCATTGCTTGATCTTGTTGAAGAACCGTTCGATCAAGTTGCGCGCGCGATACAAATAGCGGCTGAAGCAGATCGGCTCTTTGCGATTGCGTTTCGGCGGAATGTTGGCCCACGCGCCTTGCTGGCGGGCGAACTCCCTGATCCAATCCGCGTCGTATCCACGATCCGCGAGCAGCATCGTTTGTGGAAGCAAGGCGCTGAGGAGGACCGAACACAGCCGATTGTCGTGCGCCTCACCCGGTGTGAGCGCGAGATGGACCGGAAGGCCGTTGGTGTCCACCACCGCGTGAATCTTGCTGGTCAGGCCCCCTCGTGAGCGACCCATATCTTGATGATTGCTATCAGCGATGCAGGCTCCGTGCTGGTGCACGCGGACAACCGAGGTATCGATCATTTGCACCGTCGCGTCACGATCGGCGGCCAGTGCATCCATGATTCGGTCCCAGACGCCAGCCCGTCGCCACCGAACGAAGCGATTGTAGCAGGTGGTTCGGGGACCGTATTTCTCCGGCAGGTCGCGCCATGGTGCACCTGAACGCAGGACCCAAAAGATGCCATTGAGCACGCGACGATCATTTACGCGCCGAACCCCGCGCGGCTTGTTCGGCAGCATCGGTTTGATGACGGTCCATTCGTAATCGCTGAGTTCGTAGCGCATGATTCGAGGCTCCGGTTTCGGAGCTTGAATCACGGCTCGGGCAGAGCCATCAACCGCCAACGCCCGATGGGACTGCCGCTTATGTTCCGAATTTACTTCCGCTTTCGGCGGCGCTGCGGACATGACTGGACGCTCTGCTGGCTCGCCCCAATCGCGAATGACCAACTGCGGAAATTCAGAGGATCACCTAACCTCAGCGGGATTAGCACACACCGTTTCTCAAGGCCTTCCTCGATAGCTACGCAGGATGCGACGATGATCGAATTCAAGCAAATTAGGCACTGGACGGTCGAGGAGCGACCGGCCGAGACGACTGCAGCGACCTTGGTTTTCTCCGGGAGCCTTGAGTCCTTTCCAGGCCGCACATCAGGCGGTCGCGTTCACGAGATGGTCCGATACCGTCGAAATGAACGCTCGAAGACGCCCAAGACGCCGTAGGTCTCGGTGGTATCCCATCCAAATGTCTCGCGCTGGCGGCAGCGTCGGCAGGTCCAGTCTACGGATACCAGGGATCTGATTGGCGACCACGCAGGGCAGGACAGCGATGCCGACGCCTTCCCTGCACATGCGCCCCTGGACGTTGCGGTTGTTCGATCGCAGGACCGGTCTTGCGTTGGGGAAACTCTCGATGAGCCACGCGATGTCGGGGAAGTGGGGCGTGGATGATGTGATCAGCCGGAAACCAGTCCCATCGCCATATTTGGGATCAGCCGCCTCCTCCGCGATGTAGACGCCGTATTCGAGCCTGAAGAGCCGCCGCTGAATGACATCGGCAGTGTCGAACGGAACGGCACGAAAAGCGACTTCGGCCTCCCGCTGAGCGAGGCTGAACCGGCGCGTGCCGGTCAGGATCTCAATGTCGACATTGGGGTATGCGTTCGAGAAATCCGCCAGGATGGGAGGCAGGACATAGGCCCCGAACCAGTCCGTTGATGAAATGCGCAGATTGCCTTTGAGATTCTGCTCCCGCCCCGCAAGCCGGCGCTCCATGGCCAGCGCGCCTTCTTCCATTTGCTCGGCCAGCGCGATGATTCCGTGGCCCTCATCGGTCAGAACAAGACCGTCCGCTGTGCGCTGGAAGAGCGTGTGACCGATTGCCTGCTCGAGTGCGCGAAGGCGCCTGCCGACGGTCGGATGGCTTGTCCGAAGCGAACGCGCGGCACCGCCGAGCGTGCCAGATCGCACAACAGCGAGGAAGATCCTTACGTCACTCCATTCCATCGCGACCCCCGCACAAAACTGAACGCCGAGAGTACAGGAACATCACTTAACGAACAAATCTAAGCACCTAGATTCCCGCCATCGTCTGAGCCGCGTCCTTCTGGGGGGGTCCGCCACCCCATGAGGGCGGCTGCGAGGTGAAACAACTTGGAGAAGAAGTTATGAAAACCTGGCTTATCACAGGCTGTTCGAGCGGCTTCGGCCAGCGGCTCGCGCTCGCTTCGGCACAGCGCGGCGATCGGGTTATAGCGACGGCCCGCAATGTCAGATCGATCGGGGCAATGGCTGAGCCTTTCGGCGGCCGCATGATCACCTTGCCACTCGACGTGACCGATTCGGCGGCGGCCAAGGCAGCGGTCGCGAAGGCGGTCGAGACATTTGGCGGGTTTGACGTGCTCGTGAACAATGCCGGCTACGCACTGTTCGGCGCGATCGAGGAAGGCACGCCCGAAGAATATCGGCCGATGTTCGATGTAAACGTCTTCGGTCTGATCGAAACCACCAGAGCCGCGCTACCCGTCCTACGACGTTCGGGCGGAACGATCGTCAACATGTCGTCCGGTGCGGGTATCGAGGGCCGCGGCGGCGGAGGCTATTACCACGCCGCCAAGTTTGCTGTGGAAGGAATTTCCGAAGCGCTCGCCGGCGAGCTGAAGCCGTTCGGAGTTCGCGTGCTGGTCGTCGAACCCGGGCCGTTTCGCACCGATTTCCTTGGCCGATCGATCATGATGGCGGGCAACGAGATGCCCGAATATGCCGCAAGCTCACGCAAACACTATCGCGAAACCAGCAACGGCAATCAGGCGGGCGATCCCGACAAGGCGATCACAGTGATCCTGCAGGCGGTCGACGCCGAGGACCCCCCGCTCCATCTGCCGCTCGGCCCGGCCGCGCACGCGATCGCCGAGAGAAAGCTGGCGGCCTTCCGCAGCGACATCGACGCTTGGCGTGACATCACGATCGCCACCGATTTCGACCAGCCCTGAGCGCTGTACACGCGCTCTATCTGACACCTCCATCTGACTGGAAAGCGATCATGATCGCAGCTTTGAACGGGTTTACCCAGCAGCTGGTGCCGGTGAACGGCATCAAGATCAACGCCGTGACGGGAGGCTCAGGCCCGCCGATCCTTCTGCTTCACGGCTGGCCGGAAACATGGTGGGAATGGCACCATGTGATGCCGCTGCTGGCCGAGCACTTCAGCGTGGTGGCTATTGATCTGCGCGGCGCGGGTTTTTCCGACTGCCCGCAGGGCGGCTATGACAAGGCGACGATGGCGCGCGATGCGCATGAAGTGATGCTTGCCCTTGGGCATGAACGCTATGCTGTGTGCGGTCATGACATCGGCGGAATGGTGGCGTTGGGCCAGGCGGCACTTTATCGAGGGGCTGTCACACATCTTGCTGTCCTCGACGTTCCACTTCCTGGCTGGACGCAATGGGAGTCGACGACGGCAAAGATCTGGCACTTCAGTTTTCATATGAACCGGGACCTACCCGAGCGCCTGATCCATGGCCGTGAATATGACTATGTTTCGACCTTCATGGCTGAGCGGTTCTACGATCACAGCACCTTTAATCCCGCGGACATCGAGATCTACGCGAAAGCGATGGCCCTTCCTGGCCGCACGCGCGGGGGCATGGAATGGTATCGAGCCCTCGCGGCCGACCACGCCGCCGCGCTCGAGTATAAGAAGCAACCTCTCGCGATACCCGTGCTTGGCATCGGTGGCGACCAGCGCTTCGGTGCGCAGATGGTGCCGATGCTCAAGGAGTTTGCCACCAACGTGACGGGCGGCTCGATTGCGCGGTGCAGCCACTATGTCGCTGACGAGCGGCCGAATGAAGTCGCAGCCGCTCTGATCGATTTCCTCAAGGCCAATTGAAACTCTGCGCCCGCGCCGTCGTGGGCCGGGCGGATCACGACATTGCGGGCGAGTTGTGCCCGCACCCATCGCGTTCGATCAATCAAACGAGAAAGGAAGACTATCATGACCGCACCTGTCATTCGCGGCGTCAATCATATCGGCATCACGGTGCCCGACATCGAAGCAGCCAAATCGTTCCTGGTGGAAGCTTTCGGCGGCCAGGTGATTTATCAGTCCTTCGGACCGCAGGACCCTCCGCGACAAGGACCCGAATTCGAGCGGGCCACTGGTGCTTTTCCTGGAACGGTCGTGCGGGCGCAGGCGATGGTCAAGATCGGAACCGGACCGGACATCGAGCTCTTTGAAATGCACGGCCCCGAACAAGCCCAGCCGGTTCGGGCCAGCGACTTCGGCATTACGCACTTCGGCGTCTACACTGACGACATCGACGCTTCGGTTGAGCGCTTCGAGAAGGCCGGTGGCACAGTCCTTACCGCGCCCCGCGCTATTCCCTACGCAACCGAAAAAGGTCCCGAAAACAGGGTCTGCTATTGCCGCATGCCATGGGGCACGACGATTGAGTTCATCACCACGCCTGACCGCATGGCCTACCACGATCAAACGAACCTGCGGCGGTGGCAAGACGAGGATTGAGAGGAGCGGGGAGCTACCGGCTTTGACCAACGACATGCCGGATGCATGTCCCGGCTCAGCGCCGGGGGCCACCATGTACCTTTTCGAAATAGCGGTCCATCGGAACCACTGTCTCATCCGGGATATGCGCCCGCCGGCGAAGCGGCCGAGCGACCGACATGACAATCGCGATCATAAACAGCGCCGCGCGCCAAGTTCGAAGATGGCGCAGAGTTCGATGAGTTTACAATCAATCTTAACACGTTAGAAGTTCGGCTTATGACAAATGCAACAATGATAGTGACCTGCAGCGGCGGCACGTATTTCGATCGCGACTATTATGTCGATGTTCACCTGCCGTTGGCGCTCGCAAGCTGGCAGAAGCATGGCCTCGAAGGTGCCGCCGCCTTCTTCCCGCGAGACGCCGATGCGGTAGATGTTTCCGTGGGAATTTATCGATTTCGCGATGAGTCTGCTCTTCACGCTGCGCTTGCATCCGCCGAAACAGACGCAATTATGGACGACGTCCCCCGGTTTACTGACGCTAAGGTTTCCCGAATAATTGGCGCCCCGCTCTGATTGCTTGCCGTTGTAATGCATGGGTGGTCACAATCAGTTTCGACAGGTTATGATCACGCCTCGTCAGAGAATGGTATGACGCTGTCGGCTGATAGTTCCGCGCTCCAGCGCGCTTCCGCTAATGGCCAATCGCGTCATCTAGCTGCGCTGCAGATTTCGATCGCTATTGGTGCATAGCTGACTTTGGCAAGCCGTCCACCCGGCAGATTTATGGGTTCACGGCCTAGCTCGTCGGTAGCGTCCATGCAGCGCAGCCCTACGAATTGCCAGACGGCAATATCTTATTCGGATTGCTCAATGACCTTGCTCACATCAGGCTCATCAATCCCATCCGCCCGATTGCACTCGCAAGGCATGCCGGCGCCGCACTGACAGCCATGTGCCTCCGCCGTCCAAGGCAAGTGCGGATGGTTCTCGCAGACCCAGCCCAACCCCAAGCAAATCGGACAGGTGGGTTTGGTCATTCTTGAGCTTTGTCGGGCAGACCCAATTCCTTGCGGACCGCAGCAGCGGAGTTGCCGACCTTTTCGACGACCTTCTGAAGGTCATTCTTCGACACACCAAGTGCATGGGTCCAATACTTCACCTCGTATGGCTCGTGCATGTTGATCTTCGAGCGATCTGGCTGGACGCGGTTGGTTAAATTGTCCGGCATTGCCTCTATCCCAAAATAAAAGGTCGCGGCCGTTGGCTGGTCCGAAGAAGATCAGGCTATTGTCGGGGCGGTTTGCAAATTGACCGTCGCGGCAGTAACGTCGGCCACCCAAAGCTAGTTCCTACCAACGCTTCCTTGCCCCCGAAGATCCGGGGTACATTCTCAATCAGTTTAAACCAGTGGCCCCGGCTGCACCTCGCTAGGGCCGTCGACTCGGCCTCAGCGTCTCGCCGGGGCCGTTTCTGTTCAGGGAACGAGCAGCAGTCCACGACGTCAAATCTAAACGATGGACTGGGACTATTACCGCGGCCTTAGCGCTCTCCGCGGGCGTTGAGGCCATTCTAACGTCAGGGGCCGGTTTTCGCGACTCGTGAATAGCTTCGCTAAAATCTCAGCCTGGTCTTTTGTCAGCTTCTCGGCGAACGCGCCGTCCTTTTCTATCTGGGCCGGTCCTTTGCATTCGCTATCGTAGACCATCCAGCCGTTGCCGCCTTGCCGAACGAGGAATCGGCCTCTCATCGGGCGTCCAATAAATTCCATTGCAACACCACCTGTGAAATTGAAGGGTTTCAGGCGTCCAGCGAATTGAAACGGCCCCAACCCGAGGGCCGCCAACCCGAACAATGCGGGTTTTCCTCCAGCAGCCGGGGGAGCCCTGGATCGGCTGGGGGACCTGAGCCGACTCGTTGCCAAGCCGATCGTTCCTATTATCGATCGTTAGGATAAACGGCCCAGTGGTGCTGGTTTTGGCGTGCAGGTGATCGTGGCAACTCGGCCCCTCCGCGCCGCGCCTCACCGCGTTGGGGCCGTTTTTGCAAAGACTACGCGAAAAGGTCTTTGCTGACCTGGTGATCCGCGGAGTGCCAGCGTTATTAGCGAACCGAAATAAAAATTCAGCTGAAGTCGTGTTTATTCGGTTAGCCGAACAGATTCTCGCCGGCCTAGGGTCATGCGATTGGGTGCCGTCCTAGTTAGGACATTCGCTGCGGGCCTACCTTAGAACGCGACAAAGGAAAAACCCATCAGTAGCAGGGCGAGCAAAACAGACGCCCGGCCGCTATCTTTAGTCCGGCGCTTGGCTTCGCTGATTGGTTCATATTGGGGGCCGTAACCCGCGAGATTGAAGTCACGCGCTCATATGCGCGCCGGTCTCAGCTTGCCGGGTTCTCTTAAGTAGCTGCTCTTTTTCCATACCTGCGGGGAGTACGCTTGCTTCTTCACGAAGACTCTTGGCCTCTTCAGTAAGGCGTTCCTCTAGAGAGTGCTCTTGCTTGAAGTGCCGACGCTTAATGACCATGCGCTGTCCTTTCCGTGGCGGAAGGCGGCGTGTCCCCCGAGCTGGAGCTACTTCGAGATAGCGATGCGGCGTTGAGCGCGTCGCCGAGGGGCGGATGGGCGCGGAGGCGACCATCTGGATTCGAGAATGCCCCGGCGTAGCTTTCTCAAGCAGAAAAAGCGGGTGCGCGTTTGCGACCGCTTTTTCTTGATGTCGGTTTGAGGGGACCTCTTACTTTGCAGGCTCCATCATTGGTTTACCCTTATCGACGATATGGACCGTCAACATCTTCAGGGTTTTGTCGCCTGCCACCTTGAAACCACCGTGGGGCACGTCGCGAATGTTGATTGTTGCTGCTCCCGTAGGAAATGGCACCTCTTTTCCATCGGGTAGCGCCAACGTTGCGCCCTCTAGAACGTAAACGGCTTCCTCGCCATGATGCGTGTGGCGGATGAGATTATTCCCGGGCTGTACGTCGACGACGCTGACTACAATCTCCATATTCGTGCCGCTTAGGTCGGCGCGTTTCAACTCGGTGCGGTTTGTTTGGGCATTCGCGGACCAGGTAAGGGCGAAGAAAATAAGAGCAGTGATCCGAAGCATACTTTCCTCCTCAAATGGACAATGAAATGTTTTCGCGACACGCCAATGTGACGCCCACTTATCCAACAGCAACCATTACGAGAGTGCAAGGGAAGTGCAGCACAATCCATCCTGAAGCAGATTGTGGCGATTGAGGCGACGACTACACCACCCCGCCGATCGTGGTATCGACCCGTGATGGTCGCATCGTCAGAGATTGCGAAGCAAAGTAAACCTCCGCGCATCGGAAGTTTACCAGTAGGAGAAATCGGCAGGGCCTACCAGAGACGTCCTTGGCGAATTGATCACTTCGCCTCAGTCGACCCGGGTATCAACCCAGCCGACCTTGCCGCAGGCGGTGAACTTGCGGTGCACCGAGATCTCAGCCCAATCCCATCTGCAAGTCGGCAAGCTTCAGCAGCCGCTATGATGTTGGCAGCCGACGCAAGAACACAAGCACCGTCTTGAAACCGGCGTTGCGATCGACAGGGCCAGTCCAATAACGGAGATGACGGGCGGGTTTTCGACGCCAAGGCATGGGTCGATATACTCAGTGCATCGAGTTCATGGCCGCTCGGGCTGCGGAGCGCATGTTGCTAGGCGGCGAACTCGCCGCTCCGGTTGAAGAACGTCCTTGGCGGGGATCGCTTGTGCATTTCCCTGCACGAACGAAAACATCCAGGTCCGGAAGCTTCATTCGCGGCTCCTCAACGAAGAGCGGGCGAGCAAGCGCCGCCGGCAGTCACGCGGTGGCGACAATCCCCTCCGAAGAGCTGCAGCAGGCTCGGCGGGGATAGGGCGTCCCCGGCAGATGAGTTCTAGAAGCTGGTTTTGCGAACCGAGCTGACAAGCCAGGATTGGGCTACGCGGCAGCGGCCCAGCATTGGCTTCCACCGCCCCAGGAGTGCTGGCACCGTTTCGTATTGGGCGAAGGGTCATTGCCCGCCTGAAGCACCCGGACGAAAGTCCCGCTCTCATGGTACTCGAGCCAGGCCCTTGACCGATGGCGTGCTGCAGCCAACCGTCGCCTTGCGCAACCACCGGTAGAGAAAAAATCCGTGGACGCCCGCATAATCGAAAGTAGTGGGGAGCAGGCTCTCCACGGCGCCGCGCTGCGGACGGCGGCAGCATTTACCCGCGGCGGGGAATTGATTTCTTAACTCAAACCTTGGGTCCGGTGATCGCGAAGCTTGGGAACTTCCGAAGCGGTCCCTTGCCGGAAATTGGGCTTCATCCGCGATAGGTCGGGCCATGGGCTTTGCCGGTCATCATGTCCCGCTGAAACGTAACCCCGCGCCCATTATGCCGGGAGTGCCGCCGTCTCTTAAGAGTGGTCGCTGACAAGAGACGGCAAGGTACCCCTGCGCACGGATATCCCCAGCCTCGTTGTCCACATCCGCAACTCCTTGAAGCTGCAGCAAAGACGAATGCCCTCGGAGCGCGCACCATAAACCCACGTATTGTTCGGGAAACGAATCGCCGGCGGCCTAGTTTCAAGTGCAGAAGCGATGTTTGCCTTCGGGGTCGATGCCGTAGCCCGTCGACATTCGCCGTCGCCCGCTCGTAACTGGCCTTCAACTGCTTGACCTGCTGGCGTGTTTGCGCGAGCGATGCCTCGAGCTGGTTGACTTTGTACTGGAACGGCGCCGGATCGATACGAAACAGCATCGCGCCGGCGACCGCGGTGGTGTGCCTGGCACATGGGATAGGTTGATTGTCCGGGCGTCATCGACCCGCGACCCGTCTAGAAATGGTATCCGCGCGACAAGGAGAGGTCTGGCGCTTCTGGTAGGTCAAGTTGAGAAATTGGCCGGAGCTGGTCGGAAGGAAGCAGACGAGGAGCACCACGCGCCTACGGCACGATGCCGGCACCGAATACGGGCTTTCGATATTCCGCGACAGAGGTCGATTTCGCCTGACCTACAGGCGAAGGTCTTTCAACGTTCCGCTTTGTTGAGATAAATCTGTGCTCGCCACGCGGGCTCATGAACTGCCCTATGCGAAGGATTGGATGATGTATCGTAGGTTTGGTTGGTGTGGGGAAAGGCGGTAGCGCTCCCCCGCTACCAATTCTGCGATTTTGTACGCCTGACTACGATTTTCTGCGGTTTCTCACGCTCATTGCATCTCGGACCAAATGGACGCCCTCGGCACAGGGGAACGTGATCGCTGCCGGCTGACTTTGCCTTGGTAGTTTGATCGCGCAGACGGGCGGATTGGTGTGCTGTCAAGATGCCGCCAGCGCGGCTACGCTGTCCGGCAGGCGGGCTTGCGTGTGATCGAATGAACCGATGGCGCACCAGCTCATTCTTAGCTCCCGATCAAGCGGAACCACAGTACTTCGACAGCTTCGATCATATGCAAGAGAGGGATGTTCATGTGGAGCGCTGACTGTGCGACCTTCGAAGGCCACCACCAGCTCGTGACGTTGAATCGGCGAATGTCGGTATCGGTTGTTGCGCTTCTCGAAAAGGTCGTGCTCGAGAAGGAGCGGTCGTGCGCCACTGGAATCCAGAGCGATGATGAAACGGCACAGAGGGAGTTGGGGCGCGCTCAGCAGTCCAGGGTCGTCTCTCGTTCCCACCGGGTCAGATGACGTGAAAAATCGTTCCACTCCTGATGCTTCAGCTTTAGGAAGGCGGGAACGTAGGCGCCGAGGCTCTCGCAGAGCAGCTTGGAGCCTTCCAGTGCGCGCAACGCGTCGAGTAGATTGAGCGGCAGCTTCTTCACGTCCTTCACGAGGTGACCGTCGGTATACATGTTGATATCGAGACGCTTGCCGGGGTCGCGATTACTCTGGATGCCGTCGAGGCCTGCGGCCAGGATCGCCGCCTGCATGGCGTAAGGGTTGGCGGCGCCATCGGCCAGCCGCAGTTCGAACCGTCCCGCCTCGGGGATGCGAATCATGTGGGTACGGTTGTTGCCCGAGAACGTCACCGTGTTTGGGCTCCAGGTCGCGCCGGAGATGGTGCGCGGCGCGTTGATGCGCTTGTAGGAATTGACCGTGGGATTCAGGATGGCTGCGAGAGCATCGGCGGAATGAATAATCCCGCCGATGAAGGCGTAGCCGGTGGCGGAGATTCCAAGCTCTCCCTTGTCGTCCTCGAAGACGTTCCGGTTGCCATTCCATAGCGAGACGTGGACGTGGCAGCCATTGCCCGTCAGACCCGAAAACGGCTTTGGCATGAACGTCGCGCGCAACTGGTGCCTTTCGGCGATCGACTTCACCATGTACTTGAAGAACGCGTGCCGGTCGGCGGTGGTCAGGGCGTCGCTGTAGTCCCAGTTCATCTCGAACTGGCCTCCGGTACCGGTTCCCGTGCCGGAGCTTCCAGTCCCCGCGCCTGCACTCGCGCCTCCGGCCGATCCGCCACCGGCGCCGCCCCCACCGCCGCCGCCACCCTGCGCGAAGGCGAGCGATGTCGACAGCATCATGGCCGCAGCCAATCCGATCGTTGCCAGTTTCTTCATGTGAAGTCCTTTCCTGGTTCGACCGGGAGCAACGTGGACCGCAAGGCGGACGTTCCTGCACGGCAGGACCCGCATCCGACGCCCGATCGGGAGGAACATGATGCTGGCTGTCCTGTTGAGCGGGATAGCGTTCCCGGAGATGCGTGATGAAGACACTTCAAATGCAGCACGAGATCACGGCCGAACTGGAAAGACGATCCGGTGTCTCGGGCCTGAAGCTGATCCGGCTCAAGGGCTACACGCCGAGCTGGGATCTCGGCGGCACGCGCGAGACGGCGCTGGATGAGGCGAAGGAAAAAGAGCTTCGCGAGATCGTGACGGCGATGCAGGACGAGTTCGACATCGCCTAGGACCGGTGCACGAGCAAGTTGCACCGGACAAGCCGCGCCTGAATGATCATGACGCACCTGATGGCGTCGAGCCTACCGGGCGCGCAATAATATGTCGTCCCGCGACATATTTGACGCCAGGGACATGCTTGACGCTTCCCAAACGGCGATAACGACACGCGAATTCCGGCCATTGAACGAACGTCGAATGGGAGACCCGACGTTTCCATTCGCGCGCCGTCCTCAACAATGATTATGCTGGCAAAAAACAGGTAGACGCGAAGGCCAACTCCGCGATCTGCCGCTTGGCCATGGCGAGGAAAACGCGCGTTCGCGCTCGAGCTTTCGAGGACGACTCCCGATATCCGGGAAAAGATGCGCCTGCCGTTCATTTGGACTCCGGAAATGAACGAGAGCATCTCATCTCCGTTTATCCGCTACCCGATCGGCACCTCACTGCTGATGGCCGGCCTCCTGTTCGTCGGAATGGTCGCCTATCCGCTGTTGCCGGTCGCACCGCTGCCGCAAGTCGACTTTCCGACCATCCAGATCTCCGCAAGCTTGCCCGGCGCCAGCCCGGAAACCATGGCGTCCTCCGTCGCGCAGCCGCTGGAGCGGCAATTCGCGCAGATTCCGGGCATCGCTCAAATGACCTCGACGAGCTCGCTCGGCTCGACCGCGGTCACCATTCAGTTCGATCTGAACCGCAGCATCGACGGAGCCGCCAATGATGTCCAGGCGGCGATCAATGCCGCAGGCGGTCAGTTGCCCAAGAACCTGCCGACGCCCCCAATCTACCGCAAGGTCAACCCGGCGGACTCGCCCATCCTCATATTGTCGGCGACCTCAGACACCCTGCCGCTGATCAAGGTGAGCGATGCGGTCGACGCCCAGCTCGGGCAGCAGATCAGCCAGATTTCGGGCGTCGCCCAGGTGTTCATCGGCGGACAGCAGAAGCCCGCGATCCGCGTGCAGGTAGATCCCGCCAAGCTGGTCGCCAAGGGACTCTCGCTGGAAGATATCCGCAGCCAGATCGCCATTACGACGGTCGATGGTCCGAAGGGCAACATCGACGGCGCGACGCGCGCCTACACGATCTACGCCAACGATCAACTGGTGGAGGCCAAGGACTGGAATGACGTCATCATCGCCTACCGCAACGGCGGCCCGTTGCGGATTCGCGACGTCGGTCGGGCGGTCGCCGCGCCGGAGGACATGAAGCAGGCCGCCTGGGCGGATGGCCAACGCGGCGTGTTCCTCGTCATCTTCAAGCAACCCGGTGCCAACGTCATCGGAACGGTCGACCGGATCAAGGAGCAACTTCCGAGACTCATGGCCGCGATTCCGCCCGCCATCAAGATCAAGATCATCAGCGACCGGACATTGACCATCCGCGCCGCCGTCGAGGACGTGCAGATCACGCTGCTCATCACCATCGTCCTGGTCGTCATGGTGATCTTCCTGTTCCTGCGCAGCTTCTGGGCCACGGTGATCCCGGCCGTGACAGTGCCGCTCGCGCTGCTCGGCGCCTGCGCGCTGATGTGGGTGTTCGGCTATACGCTCGACAATCTTTCGCTGATGGCACTGACGATTGCGGTCGGCTTCGTGGTCGACGACGCCATCGTCATGCTGGAAAACATCACGCGATACGTCGAGCAGGGTGCCCGGCCGCTCGCCGCGGCGTTCCAGGGCGCCGGCGAGATCGGATTCACGATCCTGTCGATCAGCATTTCATTGGTCGCGGTGCTGATCCCGCTGCTCCTGATGGGCGGCGTCATCGGCCGGCTGTTTCGCGAGTTTGCGGTGACCCTGGCGATGGCGATCTTCGTCTCCCTGGTGGTGTCGCTGACGCTGACGCCGATGATGGCATCGCGCTTCCTGCGCGCGCATGGCGAGACGAAGCACGGCCGGCTCTACCAATGGAGCGAAGCGGCGTTCGACAGGATGCTGCATGGCTATCAACGGGGCCTCGATCTGGCGCTCCGCTGGAGCCGGACCACGCTATGCATCTTCTTCGCGACGCTGGCACTGTCGGTCTACCTGCTCGTGATCATTCCCAAGGGATTCTTCCCGCAGCAGGACAACGGATTCCTGATGGCCGTGTCGCAGATGGCCCAGGACATCTCGTTTGCCGACATGGAGCGGCATCAGGAAGAACTCAGCAGCATCGTCCGGGCCGATCCCGCGGTCGAGAGCATGGCCGAGTTCATCGGCGGCGGCGGCACCGCGCTCAATTCGGGTCGCATGTACATCACGCTGAAGCCGCGCGAGGAGCGCGACGCGAGCGCGCAGCAGATCATCGAACGGTTGCGGCCGAAGCTCGAGGCGGTCGAGGGAGCACGCCTCTACATGCAAGCCTCCCAGGACGTCCGGCTCGGCGGCCGCGCCACGCGGACCCAATTCGAATACACGCTGCAGGACGCGAAGCTCGACGAGCTGAACGAATGGGCGCCGAAGATTCTGGCCACGATGAAGACATTGCCCGAATTGCGCGACGTCGCCACCGACCAGCAGACCGAGGGAACGACGCTGACGCTGACCATCGATCGCGACACCGCGTCGCGCTTCGGCATCCAGCCGCAACTGATCGACGACACCCTGTACGACGCATTCGGCCAGCGCCAGGTGACCCAATACTTCACCCAGCTCAACAGCTATCACGTCATCCTGGAGATCCTCCCCGAATTGCAGGGCAAGCTCGACACGCTCAACAAGCTCTACATCAAGTCGCCGACCACCGGGGACGAGGTGCCGCTCTCCGTGTTCTGCAAGTGGACCACGATTCCCGTGCGCCCGCTGGCGATCGCGCACCAGGGACAGTTTCCTGCGACCACGATCAGCTTCAACCTCGCGCAAGGGGTGGCGCTCGGCCAGGCCACCGATGCGATCCAGAACGCCGTCGCCGATCTCGGTGCTCCAGCCACGCTCAGCTCGAGTTTCCAGGGCACCGCGCAGGCCTTCCAGCAGTCACTGAGCTCGGTGCCGCTGCTGATCCTGGCCGCGCTGGTCGTGGTCTACCTGATCCTCGGCGTGCTCTATGAAAGCTACATCCATCCGCTCACGATCCTGTCCACGCTGCCATCGGCCGGGGTCGGCGCGCTGGCGATCCTGATGGCGTTCGGGTTCGATTTCAGCCTGATCGCGCTGATCGGCATCATCCTCCTGATCGGGATCGTGAAGAAGAACGGTATCATGATGGTCGACTTCGCGATCACCGCCGAACGGGACGAGCACCTATCGCCGCGTGAATCGATCCGGAAAGCGGCCCTGCTGCGCTTCCGCCCGATCATGATGACGACGATGGCGGCGCTGCTCGGCGGCGTCCCGCTGATGCTGGGCACCGGAACGGGATCGGAAATCCGTCAACCGCTCGGCTATGCGATGGTCGGAGGCTTGATCGTAAGCCAGGCGCTCACGCTGTTCACGACGCCGGTCGTGTATCTCTATCTCGACCGATTCTCGAATGCGCTGTCGAACTGGACGGCAACGAAGCGAGACGACGATGTCGAACCGCCCGTGAAGAACGCCGCCGAATAGCCCCGGAGTGGAAGCGAACCCGCGATCGCAACCGCCCTGGCGGGGCGGTCAAGCCGACCGGTAGATATCCGGCCGGACGATCTCCATGAAGCGCGACGGGTTGCCCAGCGCCTCGAACCCGAATTGACGATACAGTCCATGGGCGTCCGAGGTCGCGAGCAGGAAGCGCCTCAGGCCCTGCAGGTCTTCATGCTCGACAACGCAACGCACCAGCCATTTCGACAATCCCTTGCCGCGATGCGCCTCGAGGATGAACACGTCGGCAAGCAATGCGAAGGTCGACCTGTCGGTGACGATACGCGCGAAGCCAACCTGTGCGGCGCCATGATAGACGCCAAAGCAGATCGAGTTGTCGATTGCCCGCTGCACGGTCGATCTCGGAATGCCCCGCGCCCAATAGCTATCCTTCGCCAGAAACGTGTGAATGACCTCGACGTCCAGGCGGTGCGGATCGGCTGATATCTCGTAGTCGGTAGGCATCCGCTGCATCGGCATTGGCGCGTTCCTTCGATCAAGTCGCTAGAGCATTCTCGGTTCTGATTGAATCAGAACCGAAGCCGCGTAGCCCGCATGAGCGAAAGCGACATGCGGGACAAAGACCCGGATATCGCTTGCGCTCATCCGGGCTACGAAACTTCGCTCGAAACGAGCTAGCCGAACCTGACATCGTAGCGCTTGATCGACAGCTCCTTGGTGTCGATCTCGGGCTTCTTCCCCGAGAGCATGTCCGCCAGCACCCGGCCCGAGCCGCAGGCCATGGTCCAGCCGAGCGTGCCGTGGCCGGTGTTGAGATGCAGATTGGCGAAGCGCGTCGCGCCGATCACCGGCGGGCCGTCCGGCGTCATCGGGCGCAGCCCGCACCAGAAGGTGGCCCTGGGAAGGTCGCCGCCGCGCGGAAACAGGTCGGTCAGCGAATGATCCAGCGTCGCGCGCCGCGCGGCGTAGAGCTTGGTCGAATAGCCCGAGATCTCGGCGGTGCCGCCGACCCGGATGCGATCGCCGAGCCGGGTGATCGCGACCTTGTAGCTCTCGTCCATCACGGTCGATTCAGGCGCGCCGGTCGCGTCCTTGATCGGAACGGTGATCGAATAGCCCTTCACCGGATAGACCGGCAGCGAGATGCCGAGCGGCCGCAGCAGGATCGGCGAATAGCTGCCGAGCGCCAGCACATAGGCGTCCGCCGTCATCATCCCGGCGCTGGTCGCGACGCCGGTGATCCGGGTCGTGTCCGCATTCAGTCCGTCGATGCCGACATTGAAGTTGAAGCGCACGCCGAGCTTCTCGGCTTCCAGCGCCAGGGCCTGCGTGAACATGTGGCAGTCGCCGGTCTCGTCATGCGGCAGCCGCAGCCCGCCGGCGAACTTTTCCTTCACGCCGGCCAGCGCGGGCTCGGCGGCGATGCAGCCCTCGCGGCCGAGCACCTCGAACGGCACGCCATACTGCTTCAGCACCGCGATGTCGTCGCCGGTGTGATCGAGCTGGGCCTGCTCGCGAAACAGCTGCAGCGTGCCGCGCGCACGCTCGTCATAGCGGATGCCGATCTCGCTGCGCAGCGCCTGCAGGCAGTCGCGGCTGTATTCCGCGATCGGGATCATCCGGCTCTTGTTCACCGCGTAGCGCGCCGTCGTGCAGTTGCGCAGCATCTTCAAGAGCCAGAGCCACATCACGGGATCGAGCTTGGGGCGGATCACCAGCGGGCCGTGCTTCATCAACAGCCACTTCACCGCCTTGACCGGCACGCCGGGGCCGGCCCAGGGCGACGAGTAGCCCGGCGACACCTCGCCGGCATTGGCAAAGGAGGTTTCCAGCGCGGGCTTCGGCTGACGGTCGATCACCGTGACCTCGTGGCCTGCGCGCGCAAGGTAATAGGCAGAGGTGACGCCGATCACGCCACTGCCGAGAACAAGGACCTTCACTTTTCCTCACATCCTGCAGCGAAAACGCAATCGCCGCTGCGAAACCACTCTGCTTCGCAACGGCGACAGCAATTTGTAGAGCCAGCTAAAATATAGCTAGCAATTATCAGGCCACGCGCTTGATGGAGTCGCCGAGGATCGAGACGATGTCGTCGATGTGCGACTTCTCGACGATCAAGGGCGGCGACAACGCCAGCGAGTCGCCGCTCATGCGGAAGTAGAGGCCGCGGTTGAAGCAATCGACCATGATGTCGTAGCCGCGCGCGCCGACGACACCATCGCGCGGCGCGACTTCGACCGCACCCATCAGGCCCTGGTTGCGGATGTCGACCACGTTCGGCAGGCCCTTCAGCGAATGCAGGGCATCGCGCCAGTAGTCGGCGAGCGAGGCGCCGCGGGTCAGCAGAGCTTCGTCCTTGTAGATGTCGAGCGTGGCAAGACCCGCCGCGCAGGCCACCGGATGCGCCGAATAGGTGTAGCCGTGGAACAGCTCCATGGCGTTGTCCGGGCCAACCATCAGCCCGTCGTGGATCTGGCGGCTGGTGAACACCGCGCCGCACGGCACGGTGCCGTTGGTGATGCCCTTCGCGGTCGTCATCATGTCGGGCGTCACGCCGTAGAAGTTGGCGGCGAACGGGGTGCCGAGGCGGCCGAAGCCGGTGATGACCTCGTCGAAGATCAGCAGGATGCCGTGCTTGGTGCAGAGCTCGCGCAGGCGCTGCAGATAGCCCTTCGGCGCCGGCAGCACTGCGGTCGAGCCCGGCACCGGCTCGACGATCACCGCAGCGATGGTGTCGGCGCCATGCAGCGCCACCATCCGCTCGATGTCGTCGGCGAGCTCGGCGCCGTGCTCCGGCTGGTCCTTGGCGAAGGCGTTGCGGGCGAGATCGTGGGTATGACGAATGTGGTCGACGCCGGGCAGATGGGTCGCGAACTGGCGGCGGTTGGCGACCATGCCGCCGACCGACATGCCGCCGAAGCCGACGCCGTGATAGCCGCGCTCGCGGCCGATCAAACGGGTGCGGCTCGGCTGGCCGGCGGCGCGGTGATAGGCCAGCGCGATCTTCAGCGCGGTATCGACCGATTCAGAGCCCGAATTGGTGAAGAAGACGCGATCCAGCCCCTTCGGGGCGATCTCGGCGAGCCGCTCGGCGAAATCGAACGCCAGCGGGTGGCCCATGTTGAACGAGGGCGCGAAATCCAGCGTCGACAGCTGCCGCTCGACCGCGGCCGCGATCTGCGGGCGGCCGTGGCCGGCGTTGACGCACCACAGGCCGGCGGAGCCGTCGATCACCTGCCGGCCGTCGACCGAGGTGTAGTACATGCCCTTGGCGGAGGAGAACAGCCGCGGCGCCTTCTTGAACTGCCGGTTGGCCGTGAACGGCATCCAAAACGAGTCGGTCTTGATGGTGTTCGGAATCTGATGAACGGTCACGGCGGCGCTCCATTGCTGACTGATGCTAGTCGGACCACTCTTCCAGGCACTCAACAAGTCCTTTTCTGCCGCACCGCAAGCCATTGATCTTGTTGAGGCGGTCTGCCAAGATTTGTTCGATCCGCAACACCTGCAACAGGGATTTGCCAAGGGGACTGCCATGAGCGTCGACATCGGCGGTCGGCTTCGATTCATCCGCGCGCGGCACAAGCTGTCGCAGCGCGAGCTCGCCAAGCGCTCCGGCGTGACCAATTCGACGATTTCGCTGATCGAATCCAACCAGATGAACCCGTCGGTCGGCGCCCTCAAGCGCATCCTCGACGGGATCCCGATGGGGCTTGCCGAATTCTTCGCGATCGAGCCGGAGCGGCCGCGCAAGGCGTTCTATCGCGCCGACGAACTGACCGAGATCGGCAAGAAGCCGATCTCCTACCTGCAAATCGGCGACAGTCTGTTCGGCCGGGCGTTGCAGATCCTCAAAGAGCGCTACGAGCCCGGCAGCGACACCGGCCGGGTGCCGCTGGTGCATGAGGGCGAGGAAGGCGGCATCGTGGTCTCGGGCCGGCTCGAGGTCACGGTCGACGACGAGCGGCGGGTGCTCAACGCCGGCGACGCCTATTACTTCGAAAGCCGCCGCCCGCACCGCTTCCGCTGCATCGGCGCCAAGCCGTGCGAAGTGATCTCGGCCTGCACGCCGCCGACATTTTGAACCCGGCGCGCGCGGCGGGCGACCCAAGCCGCAGGGGCCGCATGGCGCGGCCGTGCGGGTGACGTCGATGCCTTGCTCTCCACGGTTTGCGGCCGCCGTCGCGGCCATCGCGGTCCTTGCATCCGGCCCGTCCGTTGCGATGGACGATGATCTGCGGGCATCAAGCAGCGGGCCGACCGCGATCAGGCTGTGCGGCGATGGCGGCGACGGCACGATCAAGACCGCGGACTGCAGGAAGGCCGGCACCGACAGGCTGGTGACGCAGATCGACCGGGCGTTCGACGCGGCGCTCGGCAGGATGCCGGCGAACATCAAGCCGCTTTTGAAGCGCGACCAGGCCTGGTTCAACGAGATGATCATCGACGCCGCCGAGGTGCTGGCCGATAGCGACGCGGACGAATTGAAGGAGAGTTTTGCGCAAGCCTTGCGGCGCCGCGCCGCCGCGCTTGAGGGAATGGCATCCGGCCGTCCCGGCTTCGCCGGCAACTGGGTCAACGCCTTCGGCAACATCACGCTGACGCCGGCCGACGGCGGCGCCTATCGCCTCGCCGCCGATCTGCGCGGCGACTATGGCGGCGACCGCAGGCGAAGCTGCAAGCTCACCGCCGACCTGAAGCCTGCGGGGAGCGGCTGGCTCGCCGGCACCGTAGCCGTCAATACGGACACAGCGGCCGACAAGCCGAAAGCCGACGCAGCGCCTGCTCCGGCCAAGCCGCCATCATTAAAGCTCCGCCGCCAGGGCGAGACCTTGCGGATCGTCGGGACCATCGATGACGAGGAGTGGCACGGCTTCGCCGACTGCTCGTCGATGTGGCAGGTCACCGGCAGCTATTTTGCCGCCGGCAAGGAGGTGGCATCCGATCGGGCGGACACCGCCTTCGTCGTCCCGACCTTCGACTGCACCAGGCCGGAGACGGCGACCGACGAGGAAATCTGCGCCGACCCTGATCTGGCCGACAACGACCGGCGGCTGAACCGCGCCTGGAAGGCGTTGCAGCCGCACCTCGACGAGGCGACGCGGCGCGCGCTGATCGACGACCAGCGCAACTGGGTGAAGAGCCAGGCGCAGCAATATCCGGAATTCCTGCACCCGGCCTGGAACAAGCAGAGCTCCCAGGTTCACTTCACCCTCGATGCCCGCGATCACGTCGACGGATTGCAGCGTGAACGCCTGGCGCTGCTCGAAGGCTTTGACGACAAGCGCGGCGGACTTGCCGGCATCTGGCTCGCCCATAACGCGATCATCAAGATCACCACCGAGAGCAACGGCGCCGTGAAGGCGACGGGATGGAAGTGGGACCAGGGCGACTGGAAGGCCGGCTGCGATTACGAGATGACGGGCAAGATCGTCGGCGGCACGTTCCGCTCCGACGAGCAGCGCAAGAACCCCGACACGCTCGAACGCGACCACGCCATGCTGATCGTCAACCGGCAGGACGATCTGTTCGCGAAGAAGCGCTACTCGAACAAGGACGGCACCGAGAACAAGGACGCCGACGAAGCGAAATGCAAGCGCCGGCTCGACAATTCCTCGACCGCGCGGCTGTTTCCCGCCCGCCCCTCGCCGGACATCGATAATTTCAAGGGCTCGATCAGATAGAGCGTCTTCAGGCGAAGCGGATACCGGTTCGCGTGGCGAAAGCGTCAAGACAACGATCCAGAGACCCGTTCCGATTCAATCGGACCGGAATGGCTCTGATCACGCGACAGTATCACAGATCGCGCGTCTGCCGGTCGCCCCACGCAATAACGGCGGCAATGGTAGCGAACATCGCTGTGACCGCGATCATGACGAGGATGGTGTCGAGAGGCATGGGTCGTCTCCTGCATATGATGGAGAGACCTAGCGCGCCTGCGCGCGCATCGCCTTGTGCTGGATCAAAAAGCCGACGCCGCAGCGTCAGCTCGCGCCGCTCAGCTTGAGCCGTTCGAGGTCGAGCAGCCGCACGCCATCGGGCACGATCAACACCACCTTCTCGCGCGCAAGGCGGGTCAGCGTGCGGCTCACCGTCTCGATGGTGAGACCGAGATAGTCGGCGATGTCCTGCCGGCTCATCGGCAGCGGCACGGTGACGGACACGCTTCCGATCCGGGCGTATCGCGTCTGCATGTTGAGCAAGAATGCAGCGATCTTTTCCTCGGCACTGCGCCGTCCGAGCAGCAACATCTGGTCCTGCGCCAGGCTCAACTCGTGCCCCGCGAACTCATGCAGGCGGCGCAACAGATGCGGCTTGCCGTCGACATAGGCGAGGAACGCCGATCGCACGAAACGGCAAACCGCGACGTCGTTGACCGCCTCCGCGGTCACGCCGTAGCGGTCCTGCAGCGCAAGTCCGAGGAAGTCGCCCGGCAGCGCGAAACCCACGATCTGGCGCCGGCCGTCGGGCAATGATTTGTAAAGCCGCACGACCCCGTCGGTGACATTGAACACGCTCCCCGCGAGCGCACTTTGCTCGAACAGCGTCGTTCGCGCCGGAACCTGCTTTGCCTGGCTGATCCGGTCGAGCTCCTCGAGCTCGGACGGCTCCAGCGCAGCGCAGACGCTGAACAGCCTGACCTTGCAGTCCTCGCAGCCGTTCGTGGCGCGGCCATGCCTGCAGTCGGAACGCGTCGCGCCTGCACACGAATCCTGCAGTGGCTCGGCAATGGTCATGGCTTCGGGTGTCCGCTTGGTTGGGTGCTTGACACTATCAACCCCGATTTGATCTGGATCAACCGCCGGCGGCATTGATGCAGATCAATGCTGCGCCGCGCTTTCCCCAGCAGTTTCGCCATCATCGGGGAATCCGGCGATGAACGAGCAATTCCAGGCACTTCCGATCGACCATCAGCATGCGATCGTGGCCTATCCGCTGGTGTTCATGCATGATGCCAGTATTACCACGGATCAATGGCTGCGGTTCGTGCGCCGGCGCTGCCGCGGCAGCTCGCCCGAGACCGGGCTGATCGCGATTCGCGATCGCCGCGGCGTGATCCATGCCCTGTTCAGTTACCGCATCGACAACGACCTGCGCGTCCGCAAGCGGCTCAGCATCGGCGACCTGATCGTCGCGCATCTGCCCGGCTCGCGGATCGACGACGCGGTGTCGAACGTCATCGCCGAGGTTTCGGCGCAATACGGTTGCCAGATCGTCACCATCGAGCAGCCATTCGCAACGCGTCATGCGCGGCACGCCGGATGCCCGACTGCCGAGGCGCTGCGGCACCATCGGCGCGTCAACTGACATCGCGCTGCTTGGTCGTTCGGAGCCAGCCGCCGAAGACGCCCTGCTCCGTTGCCGCCGTGGTCGTGCGGGAGTAACCTTGCGGCGGCTGGAAGGTCGACTGTCCGGTGCCACCGCATGCGCATCATCCTGATGTTCGTCGCTATTCTGCTCGGCTCGCTCGCTCCCGCAGCGGCCGACGACGTCGGCGCCGCGCAGGCCGTGATCCGCGCGCAGGAGCAGGCGTTCGGCCGCGACGACGCCGCGGCGGCCTATTCGCATGCTGCGCCGGCGATCCGGCAGATCTTTCCGCAAGCCGACATCTTCATGTCGATGGTGCAGAACCAATACGCGCCGGTCTATCGGCACAGAAGCTTCGAGTTCGGCGAGGCGCGCAGCGACGGCGACCGGATCGCGCAGCGCGTCCACATCGTCGATGCCAATGGCGAGGCGTGGGAGGCGCTCTACACGCTGGAGCGGCAGGCCGACGGCAGCCTGAAGATCACCGGCTGCTCATTGCTCAAGGCCGGCCAGGCGGTGTGATCGCAGGGACCGAATCCGCCGCTTAGGCCAGGCCCTTGCTCGGCCGGAGCCTGTCTTCAAGCCAGTCGAAGATGACTTCGTTGGCCAACGTGGGGTTATCGATATGCCCCTGCATGGCGGCGGTTTCAGCACGCCGGAATAACATCAGCCGGGCGTCGCGATGAATGCTGCTCAATCGATCGCCAAATTCAATCAGCGCACCCGGAAGGAGCCAGCCGGCTTCACCCGCGGTGACGAGGAGCGGACATTCGATGCTTCGCGAAGTCGGGTTGGCTTCCTCGAGCCATCCAATCTGCTCATTGCCGTCTGCTTGCCGATAAAAGAAGCTTCTTTCGTGCGAGTCCCACATGCCGGCATCGCAAACCGCCGCGGCAAACCGGGCGTCACTGGCGGCCGCCCGGGCGACCAGCGAGGAATTCCACGCGTCCGCCACGATGGCGATCCGCGTGTTGTCGACGCCGGGCTTCTCCGAAAGAAAGTCCAGAATGCGGCTCATCGCGGCTTCGAACTTGCGACCCTCGAGCCGTTCCGGTGGCAACGCCGTCTGAGTACCCAATAGATCCACGGCGAGTAGCGAGAAGCCGCGCTCGTCGGCGTGGCCGGCGTATTTGGCGATCAGTTCTTCCTTGTAGGAACCTGGCTCGCCAATGCAGACGATCACGGGCCCGTCGCCGCGAAAGGCCGATGGCAGATAGTAGGCTTGAAGCGACAGGTCATCTGTCCAGGGAATCGACAGCACCTGGCCCGCCGGGACCCGGCTGTTCAGGAAGTTGGTCGCGCAGCGGCGCATGCCGTCGACAGCGCATTTCAGCAGATCATTGGCGTATCCAGGAGGCCTTGCGGCTGCGTGAAAGTAAGTGGTGGCGCGAAGCCAGTTGCGACGAGCGGTGATCATGTTTCCGTTCTGCAACGAAAGCTCGGCTCTCGCTTCGTTCAGTTCCGCGGTTTTAATCCATTCCCCGGACCACGAGTTCTCCGAACCGAGGTTGATCCTGCTCAATGTCAACCAACATTCGGAAACCGTTGAACCGCCCTCCTGTGCGGCGGCCAACACCTTGACGAACTCCGCCGACAGATCCTCGCGATCCGGCCAGACAGGCCAGCCCTGATCATCGAACTCGACGCTGCTTGACGAGGCGCCATGCACCCCACAGTGGTCATGCATATTTCGTCAACTCGTTCGCACCCGGCTCGGCTGCCGGTTCGCGTTATCGATACGAGTCCGCCAGTTCGCGTCGACGAAGCGCCGCTTCGATAGCCGCGTGATGTTGGCGCCGAAATCGCAAACGCCAATCACCCAGCTCTCCCAAGAAATTATTCCAATGCTGGTTCATTTAATTGAAGTCATTCGGCGGCGGCAATCGTCGATACGGCGGCGCAGCAATGCGTTGCGCTTATGCCTGTGATTGTTGTTAATTGTTGCTGCCGCAATCGTTTTCCGAGCAGATGCTCGGCGACGTCCTGAACGCAGCAGAATCGCCTCTCGCGCGCACGTGCCACCGGCGCAGGCCCTCTCACGGAATCGCGAGAACCAAGACGTTATCGGTCACTCCACCGTGACCACGAGCCCGCATGGCTAGAAGGGCGGGATGTCACTGTCCTTGACCAGGTAGTCCTGCATCGCCAGCGCGCGATCGCTCGACCTGATGAACCGCTCGACGAGATCGAGAAAGATCGAGAACTCCTTGTTGTTCATGCAACCCAGCCAGACGTCGTTGACCTTCGACTGCATCGGCGTGAGCGAGTCCAGAAGGGCGCAGCCGGCCTGGGAGACTGTCAATTTGGTGCGGCGACGATCATCCAGATCGCCTGCCTTCTCGACGAGGCCAAGTTCGGTCAGGTGCTGGATCGCTTTGGTAACACCCGCGCTGGTCAAGCGGAGGTATTCGACGATGGTGACCGGGAAGACGTCGCCCCTGGTCTCGAGATATCGGATCGTGGTCAGCATCGTGTACTGAATGCCGGCGATGCCGCAATGCGCTGCATAGCCCTGGGTCAGGTGATGGTGGCGCGACGACAGGGAATGCAAGCAGCCGGCGAGGCGCTGTAACTGCAGTTCGGTCGCTTTCGCAATTCGATTGGTTGAAGCAGTCGCGGTCGGAAAATGCGCAGTCGAAGGTTTACGGTGATGGCTCGGTTTTGCAGTTGCCTTCGGCATGCCGAGCGACGCTTCCTGATCAGGCCGGGCAATTAAATGATATAGTCATATAACTGAGCGCGGCATATGCCGTCCAGCTGACGCTGCTACTTCGCCCGTATCGCTGATCACGATGCAGCGCGGTTTTCGATCCCGGGTCTCACGAAGCCGTGCGCGCCGCTGAAGCATGTGCCAATCGCACGAGCTCAACAAAAAACCTCCGGCAGGGCATTGCCGGAGGTTCTGGAGGCTAGTTCATGAAGATGTCTGATATCTCCTCATCATCATGGTCGGCAGAGCAACCGACGCCGACTTTGTACATGATAGACTAATATTAGTAAATCATACACCTCTTCTTTCAACATCAAAGCCCCGACAGTTGCCCGTCGGGGCCTTGCGTGGAGATCAAGCCAGGATCAGCCGGGCCTTACCAGTTGCGCTGGGCGCGGAGCAGCAGCGTGTAGGTATCCTGGTTGCTGAGAGAATAGACTGCGGCCGGCTTGCCGATCGCAGCGCTACCCGGATAGGTGACCGTACCGGCATAGTTCTGATCCAGATGGGTGTAGGTGAAGTCAGCCGAGAAGGTCAGGTTCTTCACCGGGGTCCACTGGGTCTGCGTACCGATCTGCGCGATGCTGTAGTCAGGATTGCACGAGGTCAGGTTCGAGGCGGCGCCGATCAGGATGCCGAACGATCCGCCCACACCAGTTCCGCCCGGACCGCAGATGTAGCTCTTGGCCGTGCTGTTGTAGTTAACCTGGGCCCAGGCGCCGTAGATGCTGGTGTTCCAGTTCGGATTCCAGTTGTGGACATACGCACCGCTCACGCCGTAGGTCGTGATCAGCTGCTGCTCGCCGCCGGTGACAAACACGCTGTCCGGCGCCATGCCGAAGCCGATGCTTTGATAGGCACCGGGAATGCTGGTGTTACCGAAGTAGGTGAACGCACCGGCGCCCGACAGATCCTGGATGTTGTAGCGCGTTGCGCCGTTGGTATAGACGCCCTGGACGTTGACGGTATCGCCAGGTCCGGTCGGGATGTTCTTGATCGACAGGGCCAACTGACCGGCCCACCCCCATTTGTCGTCCGGATGGCCGGTCAACTCGGTACCGCCATAATAGGCCGCGTGGTTGTCATGCGCCGCGAACGACGCCTGGAACAGACCCCAGGCCTGGTCGACGCGGAGAGCGGCGACGAGATCCGGCGCAATTGTACCGGCATAGTCGCTCGCGCCGTAGATGCCGAGGGCACCGGTGCCGAGCGCGCCGAGATTCTGCACGCCAGCCTGATAGTAGGCCGACTGATCCTGAGCCGACAGGGCCAGCGACACGCCGTTACCGAACTGCGCGGTGTAGGTGAACTGGTTCACGCCAGTGACCGTGCCGCCGCCGCCGACGAGACCGTCGAAGTTGTTGCCCGGATAGTTGGTCCACGGCGCCGAGAACTGCGAGACCGCCTTGCCCATGGTGAAGCCGGCAAACTGGATGAAGGCGTAGTAGACGCCGACCGTACCGTTCGCGACTGTGCCAGAGCTGGCGTTGTTGGGGGCAGCGGACGTTCCGACCGGCGAGTAGACCGTCGAACCGTTGCCGGCGCCACCGTAGCTGTCCGAGGTCCAGCTGAAGGTCGCATCGAAGAACGTGCGGACCACGCCGTACTCGGTCGCGGTGCGGGTGTCGACGTTCAGGTCTTCACGCGAGCGCCAAGTGTAGCCGTTGGTGAAGCGATTCTGTGCGCCGCCCTGACCGCCATAGTTGCCGCTGGCATCGCTGTTGGTGTTGGCCAGAACGTCGACACGCAGATAGCCGCCCAGCTTGATGCAGGTGTCGGTGCCCGGAATGAAGTAGAAGCCCGGACCATAGAGCGAGCAGACCTTCACGTACTCGATTGCCTTGGCCTTGACCGGAAGGTCGGCCGCCATCGCTCCACTGCTCGCGACGAGAGCTGCCGCCGAGCCCAACAAAAGGCCCCTAACGATTTTCATGCTGTCCTCCAAGTGATGCCTTGCACTGCTGGCAAAGCGACAAACGTTTCCCCTCCCAAAAACCGCTGCGGCGCAGCCATTTTCGAGATGCTCGTGGTCAACTCGGCCACTGCAGGCGTGAGATGGTGGATGCCCCCCATCTACGGGGCGGAACAATGCTATCGGGCAGTCACATATTCAACTTATATTAGTTAATCATTATACTGTTTGCGCGGCCATGTGTCATTCAGGCAACGCCGCGACGAACATTTTCGTCAGACGCCCGCTTCAAGAAATTGCTCGATATCTGTGAAGATGAATTTTTGTTAAGGTGCGTCATGACCGAGCGCAAATCGACCGACAAACTGCAGGACGCCACTGAGCGATTGGCTTGGGAAATCGTGTCGACCAGCGTACGCTTGGAGGAGCTGCGCAGCATCTGGGCCAAGATGATCGGAATCACCGGTCCTCAATGGATGATCATGACGGTCCTGGCGAATGCCGAGGACCGAAACATCGGCCTTCCCGTCGGCGCGGTTTCGCGGGCACTGCGTGTCGATCAGTCGTTTGTGGTCACGCAGTCAAAATTGCTCGAAAAGAAGAACCTCTTACGCCGCAAGAATTCGAGCGAGGACGCCCGGGTCGTGAACCTGTCGCTGACCGACCACGCCAAGAAGCAGATGGCGAACCTGTCCTCGCAACGCAAGGAGCTGAACGAGTTCGTCTATGCCGAGCTGGATCTACGGGAGTTGCAGCAACTGACCGGCAAGATGGATTCCATCAAGAACCGCCTGGAAAAAGCGATCGCGCGGATCTCGGCCGAACTGTAGGGCGTCGCCGAAAATCGCCGCAGTCCCGGATCAGGCCTTTGTCGGCGCATGATCCCACGCAAGCGCTTCTCGCGAGGAAAACCGCTTCGCACTTTTCCGGGTCACGCCAGCGCCACCCGCTGCCGCGCCCGCATCATGAGCAGCAGAATGATGCTGACATTGAGCAGGTTCCAGGCGAGGCCGTTGGCGAAGGCGGCGGCATAGGAGCCGGTGGCGTCGAAGATCACACCCGAGATCCAGCCGCCAAAGGACATGCCGAACACCGAGGCGAAGATCACGATGCCGATCCGCGTCGCGGCCTCCGACGCCGGCATCGCCTCGCGCACGATGATCGCGTAGCTCGGCACGATGCCGCCCTGGAACAGGCCGAACATCGCCGAGATGATGTAGAGCGAGGTCAGGCTGTCGAAGAACAGATAGAACAACAGCGCCGCGCCTTGCGCGATCGAGCCGATCAGCAGGGTGCGGATACCGCCGATCCGGTCGGCGAGGAAGCCGGAGCCGATCCGGCTGATGATGCCGAAGCCGAGCATCAACGACAGCATCTCGGCGCCGCGCGCCACGCCGTAGCCGAGATCGCCGCAATAGGCGACGATATGGACCTGCGGCATCGACATCGCCACGCAGCAGGAAATCGACGCGAGCGACAGGATCGCGGTCAGCGCGTTGGTGGAAAGCTTGAGGTCGACCCGCGGTGGTGCCGCGTTGACATGGCTGCGCCTGGTCGCCGCGCCCATCAACACGCGCAGCACCATGAGTGCCAGCAGCATCGCGATCGCGGTGAAGATGCCGATTGCAATATGGGTGGTGCGCCAGCCGACACTCTGCATGCCGAAATTGACCAGCGGCGGCCACACCGTACCGCCGACGTAATTGCCGCTCGCGGCGATCGCGACCGCGAGGCCACGGTAGCGCTCGAACCAGTGCGACGCCTCCGCCATCAACGGGCCGAAGGTCGCCGCCGACGACAGGCCGATGGCGAAATGCAGCAGGATGAAGGCCCAGATCGACGGCGCGTAGCCGGCGCCGACATAGCCGAGGCCGAGGATGCCGATCCCGGCGCCGATCGCCGCGACGATGCCGTAACGGTCGCTGATCTTGCCGGTCACGACCTGGCCGAGGCCGAAGCCGAGCATCACCATGGTGAAGGCGAGCGAGGCCGTTCCGCGGGTCGCGCCGAAGTCGGTCTGCACCACCGGCAACGCCACCACGACCGACCACATGCCGACGCTGCCGAGCGAGCCGATCACCACGGCCACGACAAGGCGCAGCCATGCCCGGCGCGAGTCGGGAATGAACGTAGCGACTTCAGGGGAATATTCAGAAGAAATTACCACGGCAGGCGGAACTTCGTCGGCATTTGCCTCCGGGTCAAGCCACATTGCCGAGAGATTAGGCATGCGCCAGCAAGGGGACGCCGCCCCTTGAAACGGCACGCTCCGCGGCGGATTCGCGCGCGGCTAGCGTCGCATCAATTCCCGAAGTTCGGGTCCTGCGACTGGAACGGGCCGCATTTGGCGCGTTTCGCAAACCGCTGATCGAAATCGACCGTGCCCCCGCGCACCGGAATCTGTGTCGGCGGCAGTCCCCTTGTGTACTGGTCGACGGTCACCGTCTTCTTGTCCGCGCTCATCGTGACGCGAACCGGCTCAAGCGGCTTGCCCTTGTTGGCCTCGGTCAGGTCGAGCGCGTAGTAGCCGATCACCGTCTGGCCGGCGCGCAGGCCTTGGCCTGCCAATGCAACCGATAGCGGTAGATAGACCTCCATCCTGACGCCTTCGCCGTCGCACGCCAGCATGCGCATCATGGCGGCGTCCTGGCCCGGAGGCTTTGCGGCAGCACCCGTCGCGACGGAAAGGGTGACAGCCGCGACAGCCCCGAAACCACCAATCCAGGGTTTGCCGGTCGTTGCCGCCGCACGGTCTCCTTGGCTTGTCATGGAATCCCCCGACACGAAGCGACTTGCTCGGTATTTCGTCCGACGTCGAGGCTTGGACGTTCGATCCCGGTCCGTCCTCCCTCCCCGATCGGCGCCTCCGCGCGCCGCCGCGGCGATGTTTGGGCGATCGGGCGTCAGCGCTTCCTGTACCGCCGGACCGGTTGCTGCTATGATCCCGGCCTACTTGAACTGATCCGTTTTTTTTGAAGCGGAAGGCATTCTGAAGCGCCTGCATTGATCACCGACAGTCATATGGAGGTTTGCCATGGCTTCTGACTGGCGTCTCGAAGGCGAATGGATCAAGAACTGCAATTGTGCATTTGGCTGCCCCTGCGATTTCAATGCGCTGCCGACGCATGGTTCCTGCAAAGGCATGGTCGGCATGCGGATCACCAAGGGGCATTTCGGCAGCACCAAGCTCGACGGCCTGGTGTTCGCGGCAACCGTCGACTTTCCCGGCGCGCTGCACGAGGGCAACGGGCAGATGCAGCCGATCATCGACGAGCGCGCCACGGCGGAACAGCGCGAAGCGCTGTTCAACATCCTGTCCGGCAAGAATTCGGCCGAAGGCACGCTGTTCCAGATCTTCAGCCTGATCGTGACCAAGATCCATGATCCGGTGTTCGTGCCGATCGAGTTCTCCTTCGACAAGAATGGGCGCGTCGCCAAGCTCGTCGCCAAGGGCGTGCTGGAGACCGAGGTCGAGCCGATCAAGAATCCTGTCACCGGCACGCCGCATCGCATCCAGGTCGTGATGCCGGAGGGGTTCGAGCACAGGGGGGCCGAGGTGGCCTCCTCCAACATCCGCTCGACCGGGGCGATCAAGTACGAGACCAAGGGCTCGCACAGCTCGCTCGCCAACGTCGTGCAGACGCCGGACGGCGTCGCGGCCTGACACAGCCGGGCGCGGTTCGGCCGTTCGGCTGCTGGGATCCCACCATGAGCGAGACATCGGCGCTCGAACACGTCCTGCGGCATGACCGCCTGATCTTTGCAGGCGGCATCGCCGCGGTGATGGCGCTGGCCTGGGCCTATCTCCTGGCCGGCGCCGGCATCGACATGAGCATGGCTGATATGCCGATGGATCCGACGCCATGGACGCCTTCCTATGCCGTGCTGGTGTTCGTCATGTGGTTGACGATGATGGTCGCCATGATGATCTCGAGCGCCGCGCCGATGGTGTTGCTGTTCGCCGCCCTGAAGCGCAAGCAATCGGCAACGCCCTCTCCCCTCGCTGAGGCCTGGATCTTCCTGTGCGGCTATCTCGTGATCTGGGCCGGCTTTAGCCTCGCCGCGACGCTGACGCAATGGCAACTCGACCTCGCCGGCCTCTTGTCGATGGCGATGGCTGCTACCAGCGCGACGCTCGCCAGCGGCGTCCTGCTGCTGGCCGGGCTCTACCAGTTCACGCCGCTCAAGCGCGCCTGCCTGCGCTACTGCCAGAGCCCGGTGCTGTTCCTGAGCCGGCACTGGCAACCGGGCACGGCCGGTGCGCTGCGCATGGGGCTGCGGCACGGCCTTTACTGCCTCGGCTGCTGCTGGTTCCTGATGGCATTGCTGTTCGTCGGCGGCGTGATGAACCTGCTCTGGATCGTCGGCATCACCGTCTACGTCGCCTGCGAGAAGCTGCTCCCGGTCGGCCACCGCCTCAGCTATGCCGCCGGCGCCGCGTTGATTGTGGCGGGACTGATCGTGCTCGTGCATACGACTTGAGAAAGTGTCCGGACGTGTAGGAATATCGATCGCGCGACGGCGATCATCCTGTCGAAGAAGATTGAAAGGAGTGCGAGCTGGTTCACACTTGCCAATCGTCATCCGTGCCAGGATCGTTCGGACGGTGGATTGTGCGTCGCAGGCCGGCAGCGCTGCTTGTGACGGAACTGACGAGCGACAGACGCTCGCGTGCTGGCGTCAAGCCAGATGCCCCACGCCCCGGCCGTCGCGCCGAGAGAACCGCATGCATTTCATCGGAGGGTACATCATGCATACCTTGCCCGCAGAATGGCTACCCGTTTCAACTGCGCCAGCAGACCGGGATCTCGAAGTCTGTGTCCTGGACTATGATGGAATGGTCCATGCGCTCGTGGTCCCCTGCCACAAGGACGGCGCCGACTGGGTCGTTGGTTCAAATGACCACGTCCATGTTCAACCGACGCATTGGCGCAGTTGGACTGAGCCCGCCTAAAGCGGGCCCCTGCACCGCCGGGCGGACCCGGCGCAGGGCCGCCGGGGACGCTCCATGGCGCCCGGACGAGTTACCGCCATCGCGCCGCACGGGCACGAGCCCCGGTGCGGCGTCAATCTCGCGCCAGCCCATGAAATCGGCTAGACTTGCCGCGTGAGGTTCAAGGGTGGGCCAGGAGGCTCGTCATGGAATCACACGTGATCCCCTTTGAAAATCGCTGGACCAACGGCAAGCATGCCTGGGAGTGGCACTGCGAGCTCGAGCGGCTGGGCGTGCCGACGGTCCGGACGATGTACTGCGAGCATGAAACGCACCGTCGCAACAAGTCGGCGGTGGTGTTCGACATCCCCGCGGGCTTTGTCCACGACTGGCTGGCCTTTCATGACCGGCGCGCCGCCCGGCAGCAGTTCTTGTGGCGCGCCAGCGTCATCACGCTCGGCATCATCGCCGCATCGGGCGTCGTGCTCGGTGCCCTCAGATAGAGGCCGCAAGGCCGGCGGCCTCATCCGTGGCCATCCTTCGAGACGCCCGCCTTTGGCGGGCTCCTCAGGATGACGCGTTGTTGCGGGGCAAAATCCTGGTCTGGACCCTCATGGTGAGGGCGGCGTATCTCGACCACGAGGCCCTCTCACCCCTGCTTCCGGCCGCGAATCCCGCTGCCGGCGCCTGCGACGACCCGTGCGGTCGCGCCAAAGCCCTTATTAACCCTTTGCTAACCATACACCCGGCAAGAATTGCCGAGTGAAGTCGAGTGTCGTCGAACGCGTCTAACGGGCGGAGATCCCCGTGAACGCCAGCGCGGTGCCTCACTTTCGGAACGGCGGCCCTGCGGCCGTCGCGCAGACGCTTGGCGGCCGCAGCCGCCAGTCGCGGGGGAGAGCGGCTACCATGGTCGACATCACGGCGGGTCAGGGCACGGCAGGCAAGAGCGGATTGCCGAGCCTCGGCGAGATCGGCGACATCCTGAAGCGCGGCGATATCGCGCTGGCGATCGGCGTCCTCACCATCCTGGTGGTGCTGATCCTGCCGCTGCCCTCGATCGTGCTCGACCTTTTCCTGGCGGTCTCGATCACGGTCTCGATCCTGATCCTGATGACCTCGCTGTTCATCCAGGCGCCGCTGGAATTCTCGTCGTTTCCGACCATCCTGCTGATCTCGACCATGCTGCGGCTGTCGCTGAACATGGCCTCGACCCGGCTGATCCTGAGCCACGGCCATGAGGGCACGGCGGCCGCCGGCCACGTCATCGAGGCGTTCGGCAACTTCGTGATGGGCGGCAACTTCGTGATCGGCATCATCGTGTTCGCGATCCTGGTGATCGTGAACTTCGTGGTCATCACCAAGGGTTCGGGCCGCATCGCCGAAGTCGCCGCACGCTTCCAGCTGGACTCGATGCCCGGCAAGCAGATGGCGATCGACGCCGACCTCTCCGCCGGCCTGATCGACGAGAAGGCTGCCAAGGAGCGCCGCAAGGCGCTGGAAGACGAGAGCGGTTTCTTCGGCGCCATGGACGGTGCCTCGAAATTCGTCCGCGGCGACGCCATCGCCGGCCTCCTGATCGTCGGCATCAACATCGTCGGCGGCATCATCATCGGCGTCGCCCAGCAGGGCCTCTCCTTCAGCGAAGCCGCCCGCACCTACACCGTGCTGACGGTCGGCGACGGCCTCGTCACCCAGGTGCCCGCGCTGATCGTCTCGACCGCCGCCGGCCTCCTGGTCTCCAAGGCCGGCATCACCGGCGCCGCCGACAAGGCGCTGATGCGCCAGCTCTCCGGCTATCCGCAGGCACTCGGTATGTCGGCCGGCGTGATGCTGGTGCTGGCGCTGCTGCCGGGCATTCCGACGCTGCCGTTCCTGGCGCTCGGCTCCGGCGCCGCGGTGCTGGCCTGGAACGCACGCAAGCAGAAGCGGGCTGCGAAGGCGGCCGAAACGGCAGCAGCCGCCGCCCCGGCTGCAGCCGCGGCCGCTGCCGCTGCGGCCGCGGAGGAGCCGATCGCCGCCGCGCTGAAGATCGACGACCTCAAGATCGAGCTCGGCTACGCGCTGCTGCCGCTGGTCAACGGCCCCGACGGCACCGACCGCCTGACCGAGCAGATCAAGGCGCTGCGCCGCTCGCTGGCCATCGAGATGGGTTTCGTGATGCCGGCGGTGCGCATCCTCGACAACGTCCAGCTCGAAGCCAACAGCTACGTCATCAAGATCAAGGAAGTCGACGCCGGCACCGGCAAGATCTGGCCGAGCCAGTTCATGGTCATGGACCCCGCCGGCAACCAGGTGCAACTGCCCGGCATCCACACCATCGAGCCGACCTTCGGCCTGCCGGCGACCTGGGTTGATGCCGGCCTGAAGGAAGAGGCCGCGCTGAAGGGCTACACCGTGGTCGACGCCGCGACCGTGCTGTCGACGCATCTGACCGAGCTGCTCAAGACCAACATGGCGGACCTGCTGTCCTACGGCGAGGTGCAGAAGCTCTTGAAGGACCTGCCGAAGGAGCAAGGCGAGCTGATCAAGGACATCGTGCCGGGCCAGGTCACGGTGTCGGGCATCCAGCGCGTGCTGCAGTTGCTGCTCGCCGAGCGCATCTCGATCCGCGATCTCTCGACCATCCTGGAAGGCATCGCCGATGCGCTGGCGTTCTCGCGCAATCCGGCCACCATGGTCGAGCACGTCCGCGCCCGGCTGGCCCGCCAGATCTGCGCGCAAAACACCTCGCCGAACGGCTATTTGCCGCTGATCGCGCTGTCGGCGCGCTGGGAGCAGGCGTTTGCGGAGTCGATCGTAGGCACCGGCGACGACCGCAGCCTGGCGATGCAGCCCTCGAAACTGTCGGAGTTCATGACCGCCGTGCGCAACGCCTTCGAGCAGGCGGCGCGCGAGGGTGAGGCGCCGGTCCTGGTGACGTCGGCCGCGATCCGGCCGTTCGTTCGCTCACTGGTGGAACGGTTCCGCTCGCAGACCACCGTCCTGTCGCAAGCCGAGATCCATCCCAGGGCCCGGCTGAAGACGGTCGGCAGCGTTTAGAGTCACTTGTTCGGAAGCGTTTTCTGCACGCGAGCCGGGCGTCCACTTCGCGCGAAAACGAGCTAGGGGCCGCAAATCACTTGCGTTTTCGTCTGTGCTTTCTCGCCACAGGCAACTGATTTATGCAGAATAGGCCGGAACGGCCCTATCTGGGATGCAGCATCCCAACATAATCCCAAGACACTGATATTAAATAGCTTTAATGCGTCTCGGATTACCAAAGGGTCATTTCTGATCGCGCCCGATCACGTCTCATCACGGCCTTGTGATGGCCTCTAGGGAACGGAATCGGCAAATCCTACGTTAGCGGGGCACGAGACGTTGAACCGGACAACAGACCGAACCGACAGATTTACTGAGAGCAGGAAGGCGGCAGGAGACTTCCATGAACCACTCGATCTACAGCGCCGATCGTATGACGCATCTGAAGATTGTGGTTGTGGCGTTGTTCGCCGGTATCCTGGTCGCGGGCTTCGGCATCGCGGCACACAATTCGTCGGATGAGGGATACACGCAGACGGCGCGGGTCATGAAGGCCGGCAAGCCCGTCGCGATCACCAGCACCAGCAACTCGCTGGTCCGCTAACAGGAGAGTTTCACGAATTCACGTAGTGTTCTTTACAGCCCCCCAAAGTCGCTGCGTGGATATTTAAGACCCCCAACTACCCCCAAGTTGACTATCGAAAACGCCCGCTCCCCACGGGCGTTTTCTTTTTTGTGCGGGTGGCGGATCGAACTGACCTGCTGCGAAACGGGCAGCTCTATCCTCGTCATTGCGAGCGCAGCGAAACAATCCACTGTCACCGCTCGTGCGGAAGGATGGATTGCTTCGCTGCGCTCGCAATGACGGGCGGCCACCATCGGCAACCTCTGACGATGGGCGGCTGGCCTATCGCGGCGGCGAAGCCGACGCGCCCGGCACGGTCTCGATCAGCTTCCCGGTGAAGATCGGCGCCGAGGTCGGCTGTCCGTTCGGCGAGCCGCCGGCCTGCTCCACCGTCACCGCATAGGTGGCGCCATTGATCACGTCGGGATCATAGCCCGACAGCACCGGACGCGCGGTGAAATCATCAGCGCCGATCACGCCGAGCGAGCGCGGCTGCGGCAGCTTGTCTGAGATCAGCCAGAGCTCGAAACTCCTGCCGGGCTCCGACGCGGCGCCGACCTTGCGGACGGTAAAATTCTTGGTCGCGCCGTCGATCGTCAGGATGAAGGCCGGCCCGCCATTCTGCCCCTGCAGCAGCGCGACATACTGCGCCGACGGCGTCAATGCCGGCGCCGGCGTCTTCACCTCGACGGTCTGGATGCGCGGCTTTGGCCTCATCGCGTTCGGCAAGGCGTCGGGCTTGTAGATCTGCAGGCCGAGCGTCGCCAGCAGGGCGGCCGCGATCGCGGTCGCGGCCGAGGCGATACCGCGCCAGCGCTTCACGCGGTTCGTAAGCGCGGTCACGTTGCGTTCGTCGAAGATAACCCGTGGCTGTCGGGCCTCGGGCAGCCTGCGGATCTCGGACGGCGGCTGGGGCTCGTCCGGATCGAACGCCGAGCCGAATTCAGGATCGTCCGTGATTGGCGAAGGCGGCGGCGTCACTGTCGTGGCCGGCGTCTCCGGCAGTACCAGCGGCGCCTGCGGCGCGCTCGCATGGCCGATCGCCGCCTTGATGTTGTCCCAGACCACCGGACGCGGCTCGACCAGGCCGACCATCTGGTTCAGCGGCCCGAGCCTGAACTGCCAAGCCTGCACCAGCGCTGCGAACTCGCTGTCGACGGCCATCATGGTCTCGACCTGCGCGCGCTCCTCGGCATCGAGCGTACCGAGCGCATATTCCGCGGCGAGCGCGATATGGTCTTCGCTATAGGCCATCAATCAGAGTCCAAGACACTCCCGGATATCCATCAGGCTGCGGCGCAGCCAGGTCTTCACCGTGTTCACCGGTGTCTCGAACTTTGCGGCGAGTTGCTCGCGGCTCCAGCCGTTGTAATAGGCGAGCAGCACGAGCTTCTGACGATCCGGCTCCAGACGACCGACGCACTCCAGCAACCGCTTCAACTCTTCCGTCATCTCCCGTCGCGCCAGCGGATCGGGCTGGTCGGCTGCGACCTCCATCGCCGCCGGCTCTTCCTCCAGCGAGGCCTCGCCGCGCTTGCGCACCACGTCGATGGCGCGGTTGCGCGCAATCGACGTCATCCACGTGATCGGGGACGACAGGGCTGGGTTGAACTGCCCGGCGCTGTTCCAGATCTTGACGTAAGCCTCCTGAATGACCTCCTCGGCGAGGTCCTGTCGCCGCAAGATACGGAGCACGACGCCGAAGAGTTTCGCGCGGGTCGCGGCGTAGAGCCGCTCGAAGGCGGCCTCATCCCCCTTGGCGACGGCGGCGATCAGCCAGACCAGCTCAGCCGGCGTCAGCATCTTGCGCCCTCCAAGCCCCGATCCCCCATCGCCTCATTGCCACCGTGCTGCCGATCATCCGTCCGGACCGGTGGTAGCATATTTTGGGACACCACGATCCGCCAAGGGGCTAACAAGTGGCCGGCAAGCCGGCGGCTTGTGGACAGCGCCCAGCAAAAAGCCCGGGCGATCGGCCCGGGCTCTCAATCTGGTCAGCGGAGGGAGCGAGGGTTCAGGCGATGACGCCGAGACGGGCCCGCATCAGGCCGATCGAATCCATGTCGGCTTGTTCGCGAGCGCTCTCCTCCGCGCGTTCGCGCGCCTGGTCGCGCTCGTCGAGCAGCTCGACCTTCTTCAATTCCTCGAATGCCTCCGACAGCAGCGCCTTGGCGTCGTCGAGCTGGGCGCGCAGTTCGTCGGCCGAACGGGTCAGGTTCTCGCGGCGCTGGATCGCGGCCTTGGCATAGGTCGGATAGGCGAAGTGCGTGGGGTCGTTGATCCCGGCGCGCTCCTGCTCGGTCTGGATCTCGCGCTCGAGCTCGACCGACATGCGCTGGAAGTCGGCGATCATGCCTTCGATCTGGGTAACCCGACGGCGCTTCTCGTCGACCTGAAATTTCTTCAGGCGAATCAGCGTTTCACGTGACTTCATCGACTCATACTCCCCAGAAGTCCCAAATCTGAACGCGGGACAGAGCCGGCTCCCCGCTGGGCCCCGCCGGCATAGCTATGGTGTGCCGGCGATGATGGCCTGACAAAGTTAGCGTTCCGTTTCCAAACCCGACAGGATTTGAGCCAGTTGCCGGTAGCCGTCGGGAAGGCTGGTGGACTCGTCCTTGGCCTGGCGCAGGTAGGCCTCGAGCGGCTCATGCAGCCGGATCGCCTCGTCGACCTCCGCGCTGGAACCCGGCCGGTAGGCCCCGAGCCGGATCAATTCCTCCATGTCGGCATAGGTCGCCATCACCTGCCGCGCCTTGTTGATGTAGGGCAGGAAGTTGGGGTCGGCCGACCGCGGCATGGTGCGCGATACCGACTTGAGGATATTGACCGCGGGATAGCGGCCGCGCTCGGCGATCGCCCGCTGCATCACGATATGGCCGTCGAGGATGCCGCGCACCGCATCCGCGATCGGCTCATTGTGATCGTCGCCGTCGACCAGCACGGTGAAGATCGCGGTGATGGTGCCGTCGCCGGTGCCCGGCCCTGCCCGCTCGAGCAGCTTCGGCAGTTCGGTGAACACAGTCGGCGTGTAGCCCTTGGCGGTCGGCGGCTCGCCCGCCGAGAGGCCGATCTCGCGCTGCGCCATCGCAAAGCGCGTCACCGAGTCCATCAGGCACAGCACATCCTGGTCCTCGTCGCGGAAATACTCCGCGATGGCGAGCGTCAGATACGCCGCCTGGCGCCGCATCAGCGCCGGTTCGTCCGAGGTGGCGACCACCACGACCGAGCGCGCCAGCCCCTCCTCGCCGAGATCCTCCTGGAGGAATTCCTGCACCTCGCGGCCGCGTTCGCCGATCAGCCCGATCACCGAGATCGCGGCATCGACATTGCGCGCCAGCATCGACAGCAGCACCGACTTGCCGACGCCGGAGCCGGCGAAGATGCCGAGCCGCTGGCCGCGGCAGCAGGTCAGGAAAGTATTGAGACCGCGCACGCCGAGATCGAGCGGCGGGCCGACCCGCTTGCGCGAATGCGCCGGCGGCGGCGAGTTGCGGTAGGACATCGGCGAGGCGCCCTGTACCAGCGGGCCCTTGCCGTCGATCGGCTCACCCATCGCGTTGACGACGCGGCCGAGCCAGGCCGGCGACGGCCGCACCTGGCTCGCCGCGTTGGCTATCACCGCGCGGCAACCGCGCCTTACGCCATCTAATCCGCCGAACGGCATCACCACCGCGTTCTCGCCGGAGAAGCCGATCACCTCGGCGGGGATGAAGCGGCCCGCGCCGACGTCGATCACGATGCGGGCGCCGACCGACATCGCGTGAATGGGGCCCGCGATCTCGACCATCAGCCCGCGGACGCCGACCACGCGGCCATAAATATTGACGCCGTCGATGTCGCCGATCTGCTCCGCGAGCGCCTTCATTGCGAAAACCTTAAGTTTCCGCTTTTTTGCTCCGGCCGCTTAACTTCGTGTTTACCCGCATCATTAATCATTGCGTCACTGTCTTTGGTGACTGAGGTCGCTCGCCCATCAGAAGAAGGGCGAGTCGCGAGAGTCGGTTAGGCCCGTCTCTTAATGTGGAAACTGAACGGACGCGGTTAGGAAAAGCTTCTTCTACGCAATATCTTAGGGCGATTCGACAAAAATTGCACGGTTAGAGCTTGCGCGGAGGAATCAGTTTTTGTTAACCATATCTCGTCAGGATCCGAATCAGTTGTTCAAAGGCGTTTTGTGAGTGCCGCAAGTGCGGCCGACCTGACGCCCGGAGCGGCGACTATAGGGGACTGGCATGCGCGTTTTGCTGATTGAAGATGACAGCGCCGTCGCGCAGTCGATCGAATTGATGCTCAAGTCCGAGAGTTTCAACGTCTACACGACGGACCTCGGCGAAGAGGGCGTCGATCTCGGCAAGCTTTACGACTACGACATCATCCTTCTCGACCTCAACCTGCCCGACATGTCCGGCTACGACGTGCTCAAGCAGCTCCGGGTGTCGAAGATCAAAACTCCCATTCTGATCCTCTCCGGCCTCGCCGGCATCGAGGACAAGGTCAAGGGTCTCGGCGTCGGCGCCGACGACTACATGACCAAACCCTTCCACAAGGACGAACTGGTCGCCCGCATCCACGCGATCGTGCGCCGCTCCAAGGGCCACGCCCAGTCGGTCATCCAGACCGGCGATCTCGTCGTCAATCTCGACACCAAGACAGTCGAGGTCGGCGGCCAGCGCGTGCACCTGACCGGCAAGGAATACCAGATGCTGGAGCTGCTCTCGCTCCGCAAGGGCACCACCCTCACCAAGGAAATGTTCCTCAACCATCTCTACGGCGGCATGGACGAGCCGGAGCTGAAGATCATCGACGTCTTCATCTGCAAGCTCCGCAAGAAGCTCGCCAACGCCTCCGAAGGCCGCAACTTCATCGAGACCGTGTGGGGCCGCGGCTACGTGCTGCGCGAGCCGCACGAGGCCGACGAGCGCATTCCCGCCTGACCTTCTGGGCCCGCAGAGAACCGCAAGGTTCGCTCCTTTCGACCTGAACCCCGCCGCAAATGGCGGGGTTTTGTTTGGGATTGAACCGGCTGTCGGCATGCGCCGACCAAGGGAACGTGCAATCCTGCCTCGCGCGAATCCCGACGAACTCCCGGACCGCCCCGACATGATCCTGCAATCCCTCGCCGGCCTGCCGGCGTTCCTGGTCTATTTCTGCACGGCGCTGATCGCCGTGGTCGCCTACCTCTTCGTCTACACGCGCGTTACGCCGCACGACGAATTCCAGCTGATCCGCGACAACGATCCGGCGGCGGCGATTGCGCTGGGCCTAAGCCTGCTCGGCTTCGTGCTGCCGGTGGTCAGCGCCATCGCCCACTCCGCCAATGTCGTGGACTGCCTGATCTGGAGCATCATCGCGCTGATCGTGCAGATCATCGTCTATTACATCGTGAAGATCCCGGTGCCGAACCTGTCGGCGCGGATCGCCTCCGGCGAAATGGCGCCGGCGATCTGGCTCGGGCTGTCCTCGCTGGCCGCGGGCGCGCTGAACGCGGCCTGCATGATCTACTGAGCCGTTGAGCCAAACCATGGCGCGCAAACCCAACCCGGACTTCGGCAAACGGCGACCGGCCGTGCCGGCGGTGCCGACGCCGCCGCGGCCGGATGCGCCATCCAAGCGCTCCAACCACGTCGCGCTGCTCTTGATGGGAACGCTCGCGGTCGGCGGCAGCGCCTACGCGCTGATGCCGCGGCCGAATTGCCAGCCGGTGCCGCCGACGCCGCCGGGCGTTACCGCACCGGGCGTCGCCGCGCCGGTCCCGCCGCAACCCGGCGTCGACTGCACGGCGCGCAGTTCGTCGTCCGGATCGGGCGGCAGCGGCGGCTCGTCGCGCAGCAGCTTCTACAGCAGCTCCTCATCGAGCGGCTCCTCCTCGTCCTCGAACTCGTCGTCAAGCTCGTCGGTGAGCCGCGGCGGCTTCGGTTCATTCGCGCATGCGTTCGGCTTCAGCGGCGGCTGATGCATGTTGCCGTGTCATCGCGGTGTCATCCCGCTTTCGCTTGCCCGGCGAGCGCAGCTGATGGAAACTCGCCATGGCTCCGCAGACGGCAAGGCAGGGATTGCGTCCATGAAACGCTCGCGCCGCGTATGGCTGAAATTGATGGGAAGTATCGCGATCGGCGCGGCGTCGATCGGCCTGACGCCAAGCCATGCCCGCAGCCACCATCACCACGCAGGACACGACGCGACGCGAAAGCCCGCGGAACGGTCGCCGTCCGGCGGCTTCGGCGGCGCGCCGCGCACCATCGCCCGCTACGGCGACGACGATCCGTCGCATGGCGGAAGCTGACAACAGGCTGACGAGCGAGCGCGGTTTCCCCTCATGCAACGCATCGCATGTCCCGAACGCGACGATTGGCGGACGACTGCCGAGAATGCCGGCTTCACCTTCCACACCATCGACGGCGAACGTTACTGGGACGAGCGCGCCTATTACGCCTTCACGCTGGACGAGATCGAGCGCTCGATCGAGGCGCCGACCGGCGAGATCGACGCGATGTGTCTCGAGCTCGCCGGACGCGCGATCAAGAATGAGCGCTATCTGCGCCGGCTGAAGATACCGGAGGCGTTCTGGGATCTGATCGCGGCAAGCTGGCGCCGCAACAATCCGAGCCTGTACGGCCGGCTCGATCTCACCTTCGACGGCCGCGGCCCGGCCAAGCTGCTCGAATACAATGCCGACACGCCGACCTCGATCTTCGAGGCCGCGGTGTTTCAATGGACCTGGCTCGAACAGGCGATCCAACGCAACATCATCCCGAAGCGCGCCGACCAGTTCAACTCGATCCACGACCGGCTGATCGAGACCTGGAAGAGGATCGGCGCGACCCACCCGCTGCATCTCACCGGACTGACCGGAAATCCCGAGGACGCCGGCACGCTCGCCTATCTCGAGGACACCGCGGCGCAGGCCGGGCTGAAGACCACGCTGCTCGACATCGAAGAGGTCGGACTGCGCGACGACGGTCAGTTCGTCGACCTCGACGAACGCCCGATCGCGCTCGCGTTCAAGCTCTATCCCTGGGAATGGATGTTCCACGACGCATTCGGCAAGAACCTCTCGACCGCGCCGACGCAGTGGATCGAGCCGCCGTGGAAGGCGATCCTCTCCAACAAGGGCATCCTGCCGCTGCTGTGGGAGATGTTCCCGAACCACCCCAATCTGCTGCCGGCCTATTTCGAGGACGATCCGCAGGCCGCACAGCTCGGCACGTCGTTCGTGCGCAAGCCGATCTATTCGCGCGAGGGCGCCAATGTCGAGCTGGTCAGCGCCGGCGTCACGCTGGTCGCCGAGCAAGGCCCCTACGGCGCCGAAGGCTTCATCCGCCAGGCGCTGGCGCCGCTGCCGAATTTTTCAGGGCAGTACCCGGTGCTCGGCAGCTGGCTGGTCGACGGCACGCCCTGCGGACTCTCGATTCGGGAAGACGAGAATCCGATCACCGGCAACACCTCGCGCTTCCTGCCGCACGCGATTCTGTAGCGGTGTCGGTCAACGCGTCCCGTTCCCCGTCATCCTGAGGAGCCGCGAAGCGGCGTCTCGAAGGATCGACGGCCCGGCTGGTGGCCGTGCATCCTTCGAGACGCGCGCAAGAGCGCGCTCCTCAGGATGACGGGGAAACAATTGACGATCGCTCAGGAAAACGCACTCACCGCGCGGCGGACGCAACCGCCTTCAGCACATGCAGCGCGGCGCCGGCGCGCGCGACTGGCGCAGTGTTCGGCTGATAGAGTCCGCGCCGGTCGGGATAGGGCCTGAACAGATTGGTGATGCCGACCACGGATTCCGCCGCGCCAAGCGCCAGCACGCCGTCAGGCTCGAGCATCCGGGCCACCTTGCCGAAGATACCGGCCTTGGTCTGCTGATCGAAATAGATCAGCACGTTGCGGCAGAGGATCACGTCGAAGGTGCCGAGATGCGAGATGTCCTGCAGCAGATTGAGCTGGCGGTGCTGCACCATGCCGCGGATATCGGCGTTCAGCTGCCAGAGCTCGCCCTTCTGCACGAAATACTTGACCAGCAGTTGGATCGGCAGGCCGCGCTGCACCTCGAACTGGCTGAACAGGCCGGCCTTGGCCTTCTCGAGCACCGCCTGCGACAGGTCAGTGGCGATGATCTCGATCCGCCAGCCGCCAAACAGCGCGGTCATCTCCTTCAGCAGCATCGCGATCGAATACGGCTCCTGCCCGGTCGACGACGCCGCGCACCAGATGCGCAAGCTGCGGCGCGCCGCGCGCGCCTGCGCCAGCGCGGGCAGCACCGCTTCCCTCAGATGGTCGAACGGGATCTTGTCGCGAAAGAAGAAGGTCTCGTTGGTGGTCATCGCTTCGACCACCTCGGATGTCAGCAACTCCGCGCCGCCCTTCATCCGCTGCACCAGCTCGGGAATTCCGGCGAGGTTCGACCTGCGCGCCAACGGCAGCAGGCGGCTCTCGACCAGATATTGCTTGTCGGCCGACAGATCGAGGCCGGAACGTTCCTTCAGCAGCTTACGCAGATACTCATAGTCCAGCGGCGTCACGAACGGTCTCCCGCAAACACGCGAACAAGCTTCGGTGCGATCTGATTGAGCGGCAGCACCGCGGCGCAGATGCCGGCATTGACCGCGGCACCGGGCATGCCCCACACCACGCTGGTCGCTTCGTCCTGGGCGATCACGCTGCCGCCGGCGGCGACGATGTCCTTGCCGCCGCGCATGCCGTCGGAGCCCATGCCGGTCAGGATCACCGACATGATGCTGCCCTGCCAGACGTCGATCGCGGAGGTGAACATCGGATCCACCGCGGGCTTGCAGAAATTGACCGGTGGCCCGTCGTCGAGCGCGATCGTGGCATCGACGCCGTGGCGCGCGATGCGCATGTGGCGCCCGCCCGGTGCCAGATAGATCTGACCCGGCTTGATGCTCTCGCCGTCGATCCCCTCATGCGCCGGCCGCTTGCTGGTGCGCGCCAGATGCTCGGCGAGAATGGTCGTGAAGGTCGGTGGCATGTGCTGGGTGATCAGCACCGGGAAGCGATCGATCACCGGGCCGATCTCGGCGACCAGCGTCATCAGCGCCTGCGGTCCGCCGGTCGACGAGCCGATCAGCAGCACCTTGGGCGGCAGCAGGCCGAACGAACGGCGCGTGACCTGGGCCGGCGCCGTGTGCGCGGCAGCGGGAGCCAATGGACGCGGTCTGTCATGACCGGGCGCAAGCGGCGGGCTTGCCGTCGTGTGCACCGGGCTGCGCCGCGCCTTGGCGCCGAGATGACGGATCTTCTGGATCAGGTCGTGGCGGAAGGTTTCCGCGGCGGTGGCCTCGCGCGTGCTTTCCGGCTTCGGAATGTAGTCGGACGCACCGAGCGAGAGTGCCTTCAGGCTGATCTCCGCGTTGCGGCGGGTCAGCGTGGAGGCCATGATGACGACGAGATCGCGCTTCTTCGCCAGCAGCTGCGGCAGCGCCGAGATGCCGTCGAGGTCGGGCATCTCGATATCGAGCACCGCGACATCGGGGTTGATGCGCTCGAGCTGATTGACGGCGTCGAGGCCGGTGCGCAGCGAGGCGACCACCTCCATGTCGGGCTCGGCGCCGATCCAGCGCGAGATCATCCCGCGGATCACCACGGAATCGTCGACGACCATCACCCGCACCTTGTCGGAACGGGTCGATGTCAGGGCCGCAGTACTTGTCAACGCAACACTCATGACTTCACCAGCGACGCAACACGACGCACAACAACCGTTGAGCCGAAGGCTTCTGCCGCCGGATCGAACGAAGAATCTAAATGAGTCCGACTTCCTGGAACTTCGCGGTGACGATGTCCCGGTCGAACGGCTTCATGATGTATTCGTTGGCACCGGCATGCAGCGCGCGTGCGATATGCGCGACGTCATTCTCGGTGGTGCAGAACACGACCTTGGGCTGATCGCCGCCGGGCATGCGGCGGAGATTGCCGAGAAACTCGTAGCCGTCCATGACCGGCATGTTCCAGTCGAGCAGCACCGCTTCCGGCATCGCGCGCTTGCAGGCCTCGAGCGCCTTGGCGCCGTCCTCGGCCTCGACGATCTGGAAGTCGAGCCCTTCCAGGATGCGGCGGGCGACCTTGCGAATGACGCTTGAGTCATCGACAACAAGACAGGTTCTCATTTGCGACCTCTACTTCCTCATCCCCGGTGGGATGTTTCAGTTCTTCAATTCCAGCGGGCCGTCTCAGGCCGCCTTGGCATCAGGCACCAGTTCGAGCACGCGATCGACATCGAGGACGACCATGAGCTGGCCGTCGAGGCGGTGGACGCCGCCGGCGAGCTTGGCCATGCGGGGATCGAGGTTGACGGGATTGTCCTCGCGGCTGTTTTCGGAGAGCCGCAGCACCTCGCCGATCTGGTCGATCAACAGGCCATAGGATTCGCCGCGCTGGTCGACGCCGACCGCCATCGGCGGCTGGCCGTCGTCGGCCTTCGGCAGCCCGAGCCGGGCGCGCATGTCGACCACGGTGACGATGCGGCCGCGCAGATTGAGCACGCCGGCGATCTCGCTGGAGGCCAGCGGCACCCGCGTCAGCCGCTCCGGCATGAACACGTCCTGCACCCGCGAGATCGGCAGGCCGAACAGCTGCCCGCCGATCACGGCGGTGACGTATTCGGCCATCGCGCCTTCACTGGTCTCGGTCTTGCTGGTCATCAATTCGTTTCCTTGCATCCGGTCACGCGGCGCGGCGCAGTTCGGCGGTCTGCTCTTTCAGCGCCGCGATCAGCCCGGGACGATCAAACTTGGCGACATAGTCGTGGAAGCCGGCCTGCCGGCCGCGTTCGATCGCCGCCGGCGACACCATCGCCGACAGCGCGATGATCGGCAGCTGGTTGAAGTTGTGGTCGCTTCGGATGTTCTCGGCGAACTCGAAGCCGTTCATCTCGGGCATCTCGATGTCGGTCAGCACGACGTCGAAGCTCTGTCCCGAACGCAGCGCCGCGAGCCCCTCCTGCGCGCCGCCCGCGGTCCTGACCTTGTAGCCGGCGGCTTTCAAGACCGGCGCCAGCATGTTGCGGAAGAAGGCCGAGTCATCGACCAGCAGCACCGACTGCGCCGAGGCCGACGGGCGCATCTCCTTGCGCGAGAACCAGTCGGCGAACGCCATCGGCAGGAAGTGACCGACGTCGATCACCTCGGTGGCCTGGCCCTTGATCACGGCCGAGCCGAGGATGCCGTCCTGCGAGCCCGCGACCTCGATGTTGAGCCGCTCCTCGACGATGTCGATGATCTCGTCGACCACGAGCCCCATCGAGCGGCCGTCGTCGGCGAACACCAGGATCGGCTGCGAGCCCTGCGACTGCACCTCGACCCCGGCCATCTGCACCAGCGGCATCAGCTGCTCGCGGTACTGCACCATGTAGCGGCCGTTCGAGAGCTCGATCTTGTCGGTTGCGATCTCCTCCAGCCGGGTGACGAGGCCGAGCGGCACCGCCTTGGGCTGCGAGGAGCCGGCGCGGAACACCAGCAGCGAGGTCAGCTGCTCGCCGCTCGCCGCATGGGCGTTCGCATTGTCGTCGGCCAGGTCATGGGCCGAGGAGCCGGACGCGCCGAGGGCTTTTGCAATCCCGTTGGGGTCGATGATCATGATCACGGCGCCATCGCCCAAAATGGTGTTGCCGGAGAACATGTCGATGTGCCGCAGCTTGGTCGACATCGGCTTGACCACGATCTCCTCGGTGTGGAACACGCCGTCGACCACGATGCCGAAGGTCTGGCTGCCCACTTGCGTGACCACGATGAAGCCGTTCTCGGCATCGGTGGTGGTCGCGCCGTCGTCGATCTTGAGCAGCTTCTTGAGGTGGATCAGCGGCAGCAGCTTGTTGCGCAGCCGCAAGACCGCGGTGTCCTTGATGCGCTCGATGCGGTGCTCGGAGTTGGCGCGGGCGCGCACCAATTCGACCACCGAGAGCTGCGGGATCGCGAAGCGGTCGCCGCCGGCTTCCACGATCAAAGCGGAGACGATCGCCAAGGTCAGCGGGATCTTGATGGTGACCGAGGCGCCCTCGCCGGCCACGCTCTTGATGTCGATGGTGCCGCCGATCTGGTCGATATTGGTGCGCACCACGTCCATGCCGACGCCGCGGCCGGACACCGAGGTGACCTGGGCGGCGGTCGAGAAGCCCGGCGCGAAGATGAACTTGTGGATCTGGGCCTCGGTCATCTTCTCCAGCTCGGTCTCGGTGACGAGACCGTTCTGAAGCGCCTTGGCCTTGATCCGCTCGGTGTTGAGCCCGCGGCCATTGTCGGCGATGCAGATGATGATGTGGCCGCCTTCGTGATAGGCGGACAGACGAATGGTGCCCTGTTCCGGTTTGCCGGCCGCGACCCGCTCGGCGGTGGTCTCCAGCCCATGATCGGCGGAGTTGCGCACCATGTGCGTCAGCGGATCCTTGATCAGGTCGAGCACCTGGCGGTCGAGCTCGGTGTCGGCGCCGTGCATCTCCAGCTCGATCTGCTTGCCGAGTTCGCCGGAGAGGTCGCGGACGATGCGCGGCAGCTTCTGCCAGGCATTGCCGATCGGCTGCATGCGCGTCTTCATGACGCCTTCCTGCAGCTCGGCGGTGACGTTGGAAAGCCGCTGCAAGGGCACCTTGAACTCGGTGTCCTCGTTGCGGCGGGAGATCTCCAGCAGCTGGTTGCGGGTCAGCACCAGCTCGGAGACCATGGTCATGAGGTGTTCGAGGGTGTCGACATTGACCCGGATCGACTGGTTGGCGATCTTGTCGCCTTCCTGGACGTCCTCACCGGCGGCCTTGCGGGCCGGCTTCTTCACAGCCTCAGCCGGCTCGGCTGCGGGCGCAGCAGCAACAGGCTTCGCGGCCGGCGCCGGTGCGGCGACTTCGGTCTCGGTCTCGCGGAAGGCGCGCTCGAGCTCGTCGAGCGAGACCTCGCCCGGACGCAGCGGACGCTCCAGCGTCTGCACCACCAGCGTGCCTTCGGTCATCGCCGCCTGCACCGACGGGGCTTCGACGACCGGCACATCCTCTTCAGCGGCAGCTTCGCCAGCAGCCATCGCCGCCATGCCGTGCTCGACCATCGCTTCCAGCTGATCGATCAGATCGCGGTCGTTGCCCTCGGGCTCGGCTTCGGTCGCCTCGAGCCCGCCGAGGATCTCCTTGATGCGGTCGATCGAGGACAGGATCAGCGTCACGGCTTCCGCCTTCACCGGCATGCCGTCGCGGAATTTGCCCATCAAGGTCTCGCCGGCATGCGCCAGCGCCTCGAGCCGCGGCAGCCCGAGGAAGCCGCAGGTGCCCTTGATGGTGTGCACAAGCCGGAAGATGTTATCCAGGATCTTCGCGTTGTTCGGATCCTGCTCGAACTGCACCAGCTGGTTGTCGACCGTATCCAGGCTCTCGCTGCTCTCCGTCAGGAACTCGCGCAACAGATCGTCCATGAAACCAACCTTCGAAAAACGCCGAAAACGCAGCGGCGCGCAACATCGACGCGCCTGACGGAACTTAGGTCAGCTTCTCCGCAAAGCGTTTAAGTTTGGTTGAGCAAATGGAAAGGAACGGGATCAACAAAGAGATAAGGCCGCGCGATCGAATCGCGCGGCCGGTCGTAACCTTTGATTAATGATATCGGCGCGGCCGCGGTCAGGACGCGGCAATGATGACCTTGTCACCGTCGAGAGTGAGCGTCACCTTCAGCCCGCAGGCTTCCGCCAGCAGGCGGGTGTAGTGCGGTTGCACGGCATGCGCATCGACCGTGTTCGGCGAGGTCGCATTCAGGAGATCGACGATGTTCTGCGGCACGCGTGCATTGAGGCCCGCGGCCGTGATGCGGAAGCTCATCGTCTCGCCTTCGCCAACCGGATCGATCGTGAGCGTGCCGCCACGCGGGATCGTCTGCTGCGCGATGACCAGCATGTTCAAGAGCAGCTTGACCCGGTTCTTGGGCAACAGCAGCCGCGGCAAATTCCAGGTCAGCGTCACCTTGCCGTCCTCGATATGCCCCTTCGCCATGTTCTGGGCATCGCCGAGGTCGATCTGCGCGCCGGAGGAACCGGCCGCGCCGAACGCCAGCCGGCAGAACTGCAGCCGCGCCGAAGCGGTCTTGGCGCTCTTGCGAATCAGATCGAGCGCGAAGTCGCGATCTTCGGGCTTGGGATTGTCGTCAAGGACCTCAAGCCCATTGACGATCGCGCCGACCGGACTGATGAGATCGTGACAGACCCGCGAGCACAAGAGCGCCGCGAGTTCGAGCGCGTCGGGAGCGGGACCGGGAGACGAAGTGCCAGACATCAATTGTTTCCTGGAAAGCCGCACGCCGACCGAGGAGTGCGAATCACGCATGCCTGTCGGCTTGATACACCGCGCAGACGGATGCTGCCAGCTTGCGGCAGGACTGATAAAGCATGATCCGGAAAAGTGGAAACCGGTTTTCCGAAAAGATCATGCTCAAACAAGGAGATGAGATCATGATGCGATGCTCCGTCATCGCATCATGATCTCAGGGAACACAAACAGGATATGCGACCCGCTGATATGAGACGCGCACATGAATAAGGCACAGCCGTCCCTGATCGGCTGCGAGGCCGCCGCGACGCTGCTCGAATCACTGACCGAACTGGTGATCCGCGCCGGCGAGGCAATTCTTGCCGTCAATCGTTCAGCGATGAATGTGACCGGCAAGAGCGACGGGTCGCCGGTCACCGAGGCCGATCTCGCCGCCGACCACATCATCGTCGAAGGCCTGACGCGGCTCGCGCCGCAGGTGTCGCTGCTGTCGGAGGAGCGCGTCCATCTGGCGACGCCGCCTTACAAGGACAGTTTCTTCCTGATCGATCCGCTCGACGGCACCAAGGAGTTCGTTGCCGGCCGCAATGAATTCACCGTCAATGTGGCGCTGGTCACGCAAGGCGTGCCGCTGCTCGGCATCGTCGGCGCACCGGCGCTCGGCCTGATCTGGCGCGGCATCGTCGGCAAGGGCGCGGAGCGGTTGACGTTGCAGGGCGGCGCGGTTTCGCAGGCGGTGCCGATCAAGACCCGTCCCTGCCCGCCGCGCGGCGCGCCATGGACGGTGGCAGTGAGCCGCTCGCATGGCGATGCACGCACCGAAGCCTTCATCGACGAGCGCGGCGGCGCGGTCCGCGCCGTGCTGGGCTCGGCTGTCAAATTCGGCCGCGTCGCCGAGGGCGAAGTCGATATCTATCCCCGCCTGTCGCCGACATCCGAATGGGACGTGGCGGCCGGTCACGCGGTCGTCGTTGCGGCCGGCGGCAAGGTCACCGATTCGAACGGCAGCCCGTTGCATTTCGGGCTGGGCCGCGAAGACTTTCTGGTGCCGGAATTCATTGCCTGGGGCGACCCGGCCGCGGCGCCGTGATCACTGCGCGAGATTGTCTTCCAGCTCCGGCCAACGCGCCGCGGCTTCCTTCAAGAAACGCGCGGGATCGGCGGCGAACGCGTCACGGCTGCGTTCCCGGTTGAACAGATAAAGCCTGTTCCCGACGACGGCCCAGAATCGCGGATTGCCCGCGCAGGTGACGCCCCGCACCAGATCGGTCGGATCGTAACCGCCGAATTGCGGGCCATAGATTTCGGGATGCGCCACGAACGAAGCGCGGTTGCCCTCGTTGCGGAAACGCCAGACCACGCCGCTCTCCGCGGCCTCGAATTCCGGCCGCCCCTGGGTGGCGGCGGCGTCGGTGAAATAGGCGACGGGATCGAATCCCTCGATCGCCAATCCGGAGTAGCGGTTCGTCACCACGCGCTCGGTTGTGGTGGCCTGAACAGGCAAGGACGGCCAGATGGCCGCCAAAATGCCCGCCAACAGGCCGAAAAACGCCATCCCCCGGCACGATCCATATCTTTCCTGCCGTTGTGCCGTCATAGTTGATACCGATAACATCCGAGTCGAGGGGACACCGGGCGCAACCTAGAGCCGTGCCTGTTGGCATCAGGTTAAAGGGCAGCGCCCGGATTTCGATAGCAGGGGTTCTTAATGACTTTCGCATCACGCCTTGCCGCGGTCGCGTTTGCCGCGCTGATGTGCTGGAGCGCAGGGGCGTCCGCGCAGCAGGGCCCGCCACCGCAATATCCGCCGCCGCAGCGTGAACCGACCCCGTATACTTACGGGCCCGACGAACTGGTCAATGCCGGACACAAGTTCTTCGGCAATGTCTCGCGCGGACTCGCCTCGGTCATCGAGCGCGCCGTCAGCCAGTGGGGCCTGCCCAATGGTTATGTGCTCGGCGAGGAAGGCTCCGGCGCCTTCGTGGCCGGGCTGCGCTATGGCGAAGGCACGCTCTACACCAAGAACGCCGGCGACCTCAGGGTCTACTGGCAGGGTCCCTCGGTCGGCTTCGACTGGGGCGGCGACGGCGCGAGGACCATGACGCTGGTCTACAACCTGCCTTCGACCCAGGCGATCTATCAGCGCTTCGTCGGCATCGACGGCTCGGCCTATATCGTCGGCGGCTTCGGCATGACGGCGCTGACCGCCAACAACATCGTGCTGGTCCCGATTCGCTCGGGCATCGGCTTGCGGCTCGGCGCCAGCGTTGGCTATCTCAAATTCACCCCGCGCGCGACCTGGAACCCGTTCTAGAGCGTTTCCAGCGAATTGGACGCCGGTTCGCATCAAGAAAGCGCGTCAGGACAGAATCTGGAGCCTCGTTCCGATTCCATCGGAACGAAGCGCGAGGTCGCAGCCCTGATCGGGCGATGAGGCCGGCGCTCCGGCACGGTTAGCAATTCAGGTTAACGCGGCAATCGGGCTGGCCTTTGGCCGGCCCGCCGTGGCATTGTGATTAATAAATTCCTTCTTTTCTTGGAGTGACCCTTCATGATCGAGCCGATCATGTACGCGGCGATCGGTTTCCTGATCTCGATGCTGTGCGGCCTGATGATCGTTCCGCTGGTGCATAACCGGGCGGTGCGGCTGACCACGCGCCGCATGGAGGCGGCCACCCCGCTGTCGATGGCCGAGATCCAGGCCGACAAGGACCAGCTCCGCGCCGAATTCGCCATGTCGGCCCGCCGGCTCGAGATGAGCGTCGACCAGCTCAAGAGCAAGACCACGAGCCAGCTCGCCGAGCTCGGCAAGAAGACCGATGCGATCAACCGCATGAAGATCGAGCTCGGCGAGAAGAACGCCGCGATCTTCGCGCTGGAGGCGCGCGAGAAGGCGATGAAGGATCAGCTTCGCGCCACCGAGGAAGAGTTCTCAGCCAAGACGGAGCTGTTGCGCAACGCCGAGCAGGCGCTGACCGACAAGCAGGGCGAGCTCGGCAAGATCAACGCCGAGCTCAACGACCGCGCGATGACCGCCGACAGCCGCCAGATCGAACTGGTCGCGGTGCGGACCCAGGTCGAGGAGCTGAAGAATCGGGTCGGCGATGCCGCCAGGGAATTCGCGGCAACCGAAGCCCGCCTCGCCCAGGAGCGCAACCAGTCGGAAACCGCGACGCGCGACCTCACCGACGCGCGCGGCCGGGTCGAGAATCTGAGCCAGCGCGTCACCGATCTCGACCGCCAGCTCGTCGCCCAGGTCAAGGAAGCCGAGATGCTCGGCAACCGGGTCAACGACCTTGAGACGCGGCTTGCGACCCAGGGCAAGCTGCTTGCCGAGCGTGAATTCGAGAACGGCCAGTTGAAGCAGGCCAACGCCGCCGCCGAGCGGACGGTGCAGGAGCTGCGCGAGGAGATCGCCGCGGCAGGTGGCGGCAAATCCTCCGCGCTCGACAGGCTGCGCCAGGAGAAGGCTCAAGTCGAGGAGCAGCTGCGCACCGTCAGCGACGAGCGCGGCAAGCTGCAGCGCGACATCAACGCGATCCAGCAGCAGGCCGAGAGCTCCTGGGCCACCGAGCGGATGGAGAATGCGCTGCTGCGCGAGCGCATCAACGACATCGCCGCCGAGGTGGCCAAGCTCGCGATCCAGCTCGAGGGCCCGAATTCGGCGATCGAGGCCATGCTGGCGGCGGAGCCGACGGTGCCGGGCAAGGCGGCGGCCAAGCCCGCCAACGGCGCCTCGCCGGGCAGCGGGATGCCCGAGGGCGGCGGCACGCTCGCCGAGCGCATCCGGGCGCTGCAGTCACACGCCTCCCGCGCCCGCCAGCAAGGGGCCTAATTCCTGCAGGTCTTGGCTTGACACCCCTACCCGGCACTTCGTAAATCGCACGCTCTGACGAAGCGCCTCTATCGACCGGCCGCCGACCAGCGGCCGTTGGCACGTCACATCCCGGACGCATAGCTCAGCGGGAGAGCGTTCCCTTCACACGGGAGAGGTCCAAGGTTCGATCCCTTGTGCGTCCACCATTCCCCTTCGGGACCGCCTCATCAAAAATATCGAAAACAACCCCATGCAAAGTAGCCGACGCGTTAGCGGCGGCGGCCCGGCCTTTCTAGCTCGCTGCCGGCGGTGGTGCGCGGCGGAGCGTTGCGCCGGCTGAGCTCGCCGAGCAGGTCGCGGACGGCGCCGTCGAGTTCGTCGGGTGGCGGGATGGCGTGAACGGCGCCCTGCGTGCCGGTCCGCCGATACCAGCCGGAGGCGGAGCTGTCGTCATTCGCGGCGCGGACCTGCCGCGCACGAACGTGAGCGCGCGGGGCGGATCGCCGCCGCCGGCGCGAGATCAGCTCGCGTGCGCCGTACCCCGATATGAACCCGATCCCGGCGACGAGAGCGACAATCAGAAGCTCGAGCATCGTGTTGCCCCCAATCACCGTGCCGCAATGCAATATGCGCGACAATGCGGCGGCGGCTTGACCGGGCCGGTTCCTTTTCACTGTATCGAACACAACCCTGCCCCTCGGAATCGTACGGGGTTTTGTTTGCAGGCCTCCTCGGCTACCTTCCCGGAACTCGCGGGGCCGGGAGTCTGGATGCGCAAGGGCAACGACTACATCTTGAAGCTGCGGCCTTGGTCCTTGTCGACATTCGTCGTCGCCCTGCTTGCGGTGGTGCTGGCCACCGCGACCCAGGAGATGTTCGCGAGCTTCGGCATGCAATTCTATTTCGCGGGCTTCGTGCCGGCGATCCTGATCGCCGGCCTGATGGGCGGCGCGCCCGCCGGCGCCTTTGCGACCATCATCACGGTACCGATCGTCTGGTGGGCGTTCATGCCGCCCTATTTCGAGTTTTCCTGGCCGACGGCCGGCGACTATGACAGCCTGGCGATGTTCCTGCTGTCGAGTGCGCTCTTGGTCTGCTTCTCGCAGCTCTATCGGGAAGCGCTGGCAATTCTGCGGAAGTAGCTGACGGCGCAGGCCGCGACCGCCAGCGGGGCCGGGCCGGTTGCCTATCGTAGATCGTTCGCTTTCAGATCCCGAACATCCAGATCGCGACGATGGTGGCCAATGTCGCCACGCCGCTGATGGTCCAGCCCGCCGCGTAGAAGCTGTCCTCGGGGGCGGTGTCGAGCATCGTATTGGTGGTTTCCGTCATTGACCGCCAGCGCATGGCGTCTCTCCTCGGAACTCCTGCCCGGCCAGACAACGCGGCGCCCGGTTCCCGGTTCCGCGGCGGCCATGCCGTTCACGCAGAGCTCACGGACTGCTGATCGGCGCCGCGGAACCCTGCGACATTCTGTCCCGTTGAGGCTCGCCGGAAACCAACTTGGGAGAACATCCGATGCGAACACTGATCCTCGCCGCCACCGCCCTTGCCTTCGTCTCGTCCACCGCGCTCGCGCAGGACAAGGCGGGCGGCAGCCCGGCGCCCGCCGCGCAAAGCGGCGACACCGCGACCAAGGGCGAGGCGGCCAAGGCGCCGAAGAAGAAGGCGAAGAAGACCGCCAAGAAATCGAGCGCCAAGACCGGTGCCGCCGCGACCGGCGCTGCCGGGACCGGCAGCGATGCCGCCAAGCAATAAAAAGAAACAATCGCGCTCGGTACTTGGCGATCACGGAAAAGGCCGCCCGAAGGCGGCCTTTTTACTGTCTCGGTGCGGATGCTGCCTCGGCCCGTCGCGTCGCAATCAAGTGCGCCGACACCTCGGGCAGTGGAAGTTGGGGCGTGGAAGTTGGATCAGTGCAAGCTGGACCAGCCAAAGTCGGACCAGGAATTCAAGTGCGGGAGGGGGAGCGAAAGAGTTGCGGAGCTGATAATCCGCACCGCCATCGGATCGTTCTGAAAATTGACCACCAGCTCCAGGAATTGCTCCACCTCCCGCACCTTCTGTTGTGCCGCGCGTGCAGGGGCGACGCATGATCCAAACGGGCTATCACTGCAAACGCGAGGAAAGATTCACCGATAGACTTAATGCGGAGCGCCATCGTCGCGCCTGTTCGCGAGCCCGCTCTCGCGTAGCCGCTCGGCAAACCAGAGCGAAGTCGCGCTATCGATGGCTCCGCCGGCATAGACCTCGGTAAAGCTCACCCCGCTTTGTCCGACGATCACCAGCACGCCCATTGCATAGGCAAACCAGACATTCGGATCGGTCAGCGCCTGCAGCTTGCGCTGATCGTGCTCGATCGGCTGGTGATTGCTGTCCTTGCGCAGTTCGATGGCCAGGAGATTGTTCGGGATGTCGCGCTGATGCACGACGATATCGGGATAGATCGACTTGCCGAGATGGTCGTCGGTCGAGCTCCCCGAGCCGCGCGGCAGCCGCAGCGTGCGCTCGCCGAGCCGGTCGTAGTTGCAATCGACCTGCCAGCCGGAAAATTGCCGCTCGACATAGACCGCCAGCCGGTGAGTGAGCGTTCGCTCGCCGAGATCGCGCTCCAGCAGGAACATCTCCTGCGCATAGAATTCCTCCACGGCGGCGATCACCTTGTTCAGCTCGGTCTGCATCGACGCCTCCGACTGGACAAAAGCGCGATGAGATCGGGTGGTTCATCGTCGCGCTTTAGCCTCTTGTTTGAGCATGATCTCCGCGCAAACGCTTCGCGTTTGTCGCAGGGAAAACCGCTTCGCACTTTTCCGGATCATGCTCGGGGCCGCCGCCGCGGCCTTTCAGCTACGCCCCTGCATCTGCACTTCGATCAGCCGCGGTCCCGGTTCGGCGACGGCTTCCGCGAGCGCCTTGTTGAACTCGTCGGCCGTCGTCACCGCCCTGCCCGGTACCCCCATGCCCCTGGCGAGCGCGACGAAGTCGAGCGTCGGCCGGTCGATCTTCAGCATGTCCTGCGCCCGCTTGCCCGGCTCGCCGGCGCCGACGCCGTCGAACTCGCCGCGCAGGATCTGATAGATGCGGTTGGCGAACACGATGGTCACGACGTTGAGCCCTTCGCGCGCCTGGGTCCACAGCGACTGGATCGTGTACATCGCGCTGCCGTCGCCGACCATGCAGATCACCTTGCGGTCCGGACAGGCGACCGCCGCGCCGGTTGCCACCGGCGTCGAGAAGCCGATCGAGCCGCCCATGTTCTGCAGCCAGTCATGCGGCGCGGCCGCCGCCGTCGGCGGGAAGAAGCCGCGGCCCGTGGTGACGGATTCATCGACCATGATGGCGTTCTCGGGGATCGCGCACGCGATCGCCTGCGCGATCGAGGCGTGGTTGAGCGCGCCGGTCGGCTTGGCCAGTTCCTGCGATTGCTGCGGCTTGACGTCCTGCGCGGTCGCATGCAGCGCGCCCGCGAGCGCCTCGAGCGCCGCGACCGAATTCTCGCCCCAGGCGGTCATGCGATGCACCTCGCAGCCTTCCGCCTTCAGCATGCTCGGCTTGTTCGGATAGGCGAAGAACGCCACGGGATCGTTGGCCTCGACCAGCACGATGTGACGGAATTTCTTCAGGATCGGCAACGCCTGCTCGATCACATAGGGAATGCGGTTGATTGAGAAGCGGCCGCGGCCGCGCGCCATGCGCGGGTGATAGGTCTGGCCCATCACCGTGCAGCCGGTCTTGCCGGCGATGCGCTCGGCGAGCGCCAGCCCGTGCTCGGTCAGCGCGCTGCCGGTGACGAGCAGCAGCGTATGCGCGGCATCACCGTGCAGGATCTTCGCCGCGGTATCGACCGCCTGCGGCGAATAGCTCGGGCGCTGCGTGTCCACGGGCACCTCGGCGATGCCGTCGGCTTCGTTCCAGGCGGTGTCGGCCGGCAGGATCAGGGTTGCGATCTGCGGCGGCGCGCTCCTGGCGGCGGCGATCGCGGCGGCGCCGTCGGCGGCAACCGACTTGGCATCCGGCGAGGTGCGCACCCAGGACGACATCGGCCGCGCCAGGCCCTCGATGTCTGACGTCAGCGGCGCATTGTAGCCGATGTGGTAGGTGGCATGCTGGCCGACGATGTTGACGATGCCGGAATGCGCCTTCTTGGCGTTGTGCAGATTGGCAAGGCCGTTGGCGAGGCCGGGCCCGAGATGCAGCAGCGTCGAGGCCGGCATTCCCTTCATGCGGAAATAACCGTCGGCCGCACCGGTCACCACGCCTTCGAACAGACCGAGCACGCAGCGCATGCCCGGGACCTTGTCCAGCGCCGCGACGAAATGCATCTCCGAGGTGCCGGGATTGGTAAAGCAGACATCCACGCCGCCTGCGACCAATGTCCGCACCAGACTTTCCGCACCATTCATGCTCTCGCTCCCGTTTCGAGATGTTCTTGAGGTCGCTCAGAGCATGATCCGATCCGATTGAATCGGATCATGCTCGTATCCTTTTGTTTGGTCGCATTTTCTTGACGCGAACCGGTGCCCACTTCGCTTGAAAACGCTCCAGCTTTTGTTTGGTCGCATTTTCTTGACGCGAACCGGTACCCACTTCGCTTGAAAACGCTCCAGATCAACCATTCTTCAGCCGCTTCGTCAAAGGCTTGGCCGGACAATGCAGGTATCGCTTCCGATCTGTTGCCTTTTTAAACCGTGTTGTTCGAAAATGCCTGAGGTCACGGCTTCGTCGCTTGCGAAACGCCGGCAATTGTGGCCTCTCTGACTACATATTTGATTGTTCGCGAGGACGACGACCATGCGCCCGATTGCCTTGATGTTTGCCGCGCTCACGATCCTGGCAGGTGCCGGCCAGGCCCACGCCCAGTTCTTCGACTCCCGCGGCTATCAGTCCGAAGCCCCGAGTTTCTTCGGCGGCGGAGGCGCAAGCCCGATCCCGCGCACCACCGTCAACTACCCGACCAACTACGCCCCCGGCACCGTCGTGGTGAACACCGCCGAGCGCCGGCTCTATCTGGTGCTGGCGAACGGCCAGGCGCTGCGCTACGGCATCGGCGTCGGCCGCGACGGCTTCCGCTGGAGCGGTGTCCACCGCATCTCCGCAAAGAAGGAATGGCCGTCGTGGACGCCGCCGTCGCAGATGCTGCGCCGCCGCCCCGATCTGCCGCGCCACATGAACGGCGGCATCGAGAACCCGCTCGGCGCGCGCGCGATGTATCTCGGCTCGACGCTCTACCGCATCCACGGCTCGAACGAGCCGGAGACGATCGGCCAGGCCGTCTCGTCGGGCTGCTTCCGCATGACCAACGACGACGTCACCGATCTCTATGGTCGGGTCTCGGTCGGCACCACCGTGGTGGTGAAGAACAACTGATCGCGTCGATTTCAACGGAACCAGGCGCCGCCATTCGGCAAGATCGCTGATCCCGTCGCCTTGATCCCTCCTTGCGCTGCCGCAAGCCTTGCGGCAGCGTTGTCACAATGCCCCAGCACCGTCCTTCGATCCCCGTCCTTCTCGCCGCAACGCTCGCCGCTTGCTTCGCTGATGCCGCGCTGCCCGCGGCCGCCACCGAGGTACCGGCGATCGCCGCGCGCCAGCGCAACGAGAAGAAGGTCTTCACCGACGCCGAGATCGTCGAGGGCTTTCTGAAAACCGCGTTCGGCGCCGAATATCATCTCGCCGGGCGGGTCGACCGCATCCGCAAGTACGACAGTCCGGTGCGCGTGTTCGCCGACGGCAGCCGCGCCGACCGCAAGGCCCAGCTCGCCAGGGTCGTCGCCGACATCCGCAGCAAGGTGCAGCATCTCGACATCGCGATGACCGAGAACAACGAAGCGGCCAATGTCGTGGTCAAGCTGGTGCGCGACCGCGAGCTGTACCGCACGATCGCGACCTTCTACGGCCAGGAGCGCGCCAGGGAGATCCGCTCCTCGCTCGACCCGCAATGCCTGTCCGGCTTCCGCAAGAACGAGAACTACGAGATCGAGCATTCCGACGTGATCCTCACCGTCGACAACGGCGATTTCGTCTTCCTCGACTGCGCCTATGAGGAGCTGTTGCAGTCGCTCGGCCCGATCAACGACACCGCCACCGTGCCCTGGACCATGTTCAACGACAACGTCTCGATGGGCTATTTCGACGTCTACGACCAATATCTGCTCAACCTGCTCTACGACCCCCGCATCAAGCCCGGCATGACCGTGCAGGAGGTCAAGGCCGTACTGCCCGCCGTGCTCGCCGACGTCCGCGCCTGGGTGGCGAAAGTGAACCATCTGGAGTGAGGGGTGATCGGGCGCCCGCGCTCGCGACACATACCGCCGTCGTTCCGGCGCAGGCCGGGACCCATACTCCGCGGCAGATGTTGTTGACGGGACTCGTCGTTCCAGCGGTGCATAACAATCGGCATCTGTGGTTATGGGTCCCTGCTCCCGTGCGCAATTGCGCACTAGGCAGGGACGACATCGAGTGTGTTGCGCGAGTGAGGGAGCCGCCCGTGGACGGGTCCCACCTCCCCGCTTGACCTTGCCCCTGCGGCCGTCTCCATAGAGGCGCGGTCAGACGACGCGAGGTGATTCGATGAATGCTGCTGCCGCCCGTTTCCTCAGCCCGTCCGAAGCTGCGAGGCAGCTCGGCATCTCCGCGAAAGCGCTGCGCCTGTACGAGGAGCGCGGCCTGATCGCACCCGGCCGCACGCCGGCGGGATGGCGCGCCTATGGTCCGGCCGAGATGGCGCGCGGCGCCGAGATCGTCGAGCTGCGCGCGCTCGGCCTCAGCATCGGTGAAGTGGCGCGGATCCTGAGCGGCGACGCCGTCATCCTTGGCCGTGTGCTGGCCGCGCACGAGGCCGCGCTCGAAGCGCGCATCCGCCAATGCGGCGACAGCATCGCCAAACTGCGCCGGCTGCGCGCCGACCTCGGCGGCGGCAGGATACCCGCGACCGGTGACATCATCGGTGCGGTGCGGACACGGCCGGCGATCGGCGTCGCGTTCGATCTGCCGTGGCCGTGGGGCGGCGAGCGCTTCGAGCTGCGCGACATCAAACGGCTGAATTACATCGTCGGCCCGCTCGGCAGCGGCAAGACGCGCCTTGCGCAACGGCTCGCCGAAGCCCTGCCCGGCGCCAGCTTCGTCGGGCTGGACCGCTCGGCCGACGGCGGCGCGGCCGTGCGGGCGCGCCTCGATGCCGATCCGGCGCACGACGCCAGGGTCGCGGCGAGCCTTGCCACCCTGCTGGCCGACGGCGCCGTGGACTCGCCGGCGCTGACCGCCCTGCTCGCGGCGCTCGAGGCCGGCGACGACGCGATCCTCGTGATCGACTTGCTCGAGCAAGGGCTCGATGCGGCGAGCCAGGAAGCCGTCATCGCGCATCTGCGCCGCCGCGGACCCGAGGCCCGGCCGCTGTTCTTCCTCACCCGCTCCAACGCGATCCTGGATCTCGACGCGGTCGGCGACGATGAAGCGATCATCCTGTGCCCCGCCAATCACAGCCGGCCGATCTGCGTTACGCCCGTCCCGGGCGCGGCGGGCTATGAAGCGGTCGCGACCTGCCTTGCTTCGCCCGAGGTCCGCGCGCGCACCGAAGGCACGATCGCGTGGCGGCCGTCCTGACTTCTCGCATTGGTTGTATTATAATCGCATGACAATGCACGACGCAGGTCGGATGCGCGCAAAAAAAGTGTGCTATAAGCACGTGCGATGATCGAGCTTCCCCGTACCCAGGCCTTGCGTTGCTTCATCACGGTTGCCCGTGAGGGCACGGTATCGCGCGCAGCGGCGATGCTGAAACTGACCCAGCCCGCGGTCAGCCTGCAGCTAAAGGCACTCGAGGAAAGCACCGGGCTGCAGCTGTTCAACCGCACACCTGCCGGATTCACCCTGACCGAGGCCGGCGCCGCGCTGCTGCCGCTGGCGCACCGGGCGGTCGCGGCCGCCTCCGATTTCAAGGCGATGGCGGACTCGCTGAACGAGGCACAGCGCGGCACGCTGCGCGTCGGCACCATCCTCGACCCCGAATTCACCCGGCTCGGACCGTTCGTGCGCAGCCTTGCGATGTCCTCGCAGCGCACCGAGGTCTTCCTGCGCCATGGCGTGAGCGACGACGTGCTGGCGCAGATCGGCCGCGGCGAACTCGACGTCGGCTACTATGTCGACGCCACGCCTCAGGACCAGCTCGTCCATCACAGCTTCACCGAACGGACCATCGTCGACGGCCGCTACCAGCTCGCCCCGCTGCTTTGCTACGATTACCGGGTGATCGCACCGATCGCCTGGCGCGACCGGGTGATGGGCAAGGGCTGGGCCGAGCTCGCCGAGCTGCCCTGGCTCGCGACACCGCCGCACTCCGGCCACCGGCGGCTGCTCGACGACATCTTCCGCCCGCTCGGCGCATTGCCGAAGCGGATCGGCTACACCGACCAGGAAGAGGCGATGATCGACTTCGTCGAATCCGGCCTCTGCCTCAGCCTCGCACGCGAAAACGTGTTGGCGCCGCGGATGGCGCGGCCGCATCAGTTCGTGGTCGCCGACAAGGTGAAGCTGACCTGCGATCTCTCCTTCGCCAGCCTCGCCGCCCGCCGCCAGGAGCCGGTGATCGCCCACGCCTTCGCAAGCGTGCGCGCGGTATGGAATATCAAGCCGCCGATCGCCGGCGCCGGTCCGACGCGGACACGCAAGGTCGCGAAGAACGTGTAAGCGGGCTTCTGTTCCCTACTTCAAAGCAAGGCTGGTGCAATAAGCGGAGACCTCACCGCTTCTCCAACCGTTATTCAGTCCGATCTCCGTGCATTGATTATCGCTCTCGAAGGGCACGCCGGCGGATCGGCAGATCGTCGTGAGGCGATGACCTAGGCCGCGACGACCAGCGGTCTCGTCATCTCCGCCATCGTGGGCACCAGCGATGGCGCTTTACACTCCTGCGGAGCAAGCTCGTTGACCAGCTCGCGCAGCCTTGGCGGCAGATCGGCGTAATCGCCACGCAGGGCATGGCGCAGCCGCTCGCCAATCTCTTCGCAGATGGCGCGCGCGTGCTCGGACGCAATCGGATGGGGCTCAATCATGGACGTGGACCGCTGGCGATGACTGCGCGCCGTCCCACTGCACTTCCGCAACCACGGATCCCGCATGTGCACATGCGATCAAGACGAGGATCCGAACAATGCTGAACATGGTTCGTACTCCCTTTTCCTGTCCTTCAATAACAGCAGGACGTTGCCGCCCGATTAGGGAAACTGGTTCTCACGGCCTTTAAGGGATTGGTAAACGCGAGGTTGAGGACGGGCGGAGCCCGTTCAAGAGCTCCGGACGATGTCGGCCTCGCCATCCCCCGTTCGTCGTTCCGGCACCCCAGCCGAACAGGGCAGAACTCAGGGAGGCGCAGACCCCCAGCGCCGCCCAATGTCCCCAATCAGGGGGACAGACGGATCGCGCGGAATCAATATGATGCGCGACCGGACGGCGGTCGGCTATCATCGACCGCAGATAAAAAGAACGTGCTGGGAGGATTTGCAATGAAGCTGGCCATGGCCGGACTGTTGACATTTGCGAGCGCGATCCTGATTGCGCCGGGCGCGCGTGCCGACATCAAGGTCGGCGTCGTGGTGTCCGGATCCGGACCGGGCTCGGCGCTCGGCCAGCCGCAGATGCGCACCATCGCCGCGCTGCCGAAGGAAATCGGCGGCGAGAAGGTGACCTATATCGCGCTCGACGACGAGTCCGATCCGACCAAGGGCACGCAGAATGCGCGGCGCCTCGTGATCCAGGACGGCGTCGATATCCTGATCGGCTCCTCGCTCACCCCGGTGACCATGCCGATGCTCGACGTCGCCGTGGAGAGCAAGACGCCGATCATCTCGCTCGCGGCGGCGACCGCGATCGTGCAGCCGATGGACGACCGCCGCCGCTGGGCGTTCAAGGTGGTGCCCAATGACGACCTGATGGCGGCGGCGATCCTGAAATACATCGCAAAGTCCGGCATCAAGACGCTCGGCTATATCGGCGTCTCCGACGGCTATGGCGAAGGTTACTACAAGGAGGTGTCGCGGCTCGCCCCTCAGCTCGGCCTCACCGTGACGACGCATGAGGTCTATGCGCGCGCCGACACCAGCGCGATGGGCCAGGCGCTCAAGGTGATCGCGACCAATCCGGAAGCGGTGTTCATTGCCTCCGCCGGCACGCCGGCCGTGCTGCCGCAGGAGGCGCTGCGCAGCCGCGGCTATGCCGGCAAGATCTTCCAGACCCACGGCGTGGCCTCGGAAGAGTTCATCAAGCTCGGCGCCGCCAATGTCGAGGGCGCGATCTTCACCGGCGAAGCCTTCACCATCGCCGACGATCTGCCGACGAACGATCCGTTCCGCCAGGTGCGCGACGAGTTCGTGTCGTCCTACGAGAAGGCCAACGGCTCGAGGCCGAACATCTTCGGCGCGCATCTGTGGGACGCCGTCACGCTGTTCAAGCGGGCGGCGGCGAATGCGCTCAAGACCGCAAAGCCCGGCACGGCGGAATTCCGCGCCGCGCTGCGCGACGAGCTCGAGCGCGGCAAGGACGTCTACCTGAACAACGGCCTCTCGACCATGAGCCCGACCGATCACAACGGCTATGACGAGCGTTCGGCGTTCCTGATCAAGGTCGAGGGCGGCAAGTTCCGGCTGGTGAAGTAGCGAGGGACCGTCGGCGGCTGCGCCGTCACACCTTGCCGGCGCCGCTGCAGATGCCCTTCAGCGCCTGCCATTCGGCTGGTGACAGCAGCGGCGGGCCGTCGGGCCGGCTGGCGGCATCGGCCTGGTCCATGCGCGCGAGGCGGTCCTCGGTCAAGGGATGGCTGGAGACGAGCGAGAGCCCCTTGCCGCCCTCCTTGCCGGTGACGCGGAACATCAGTTCGCCCATCGGCTTGGCCGGACGGCCGAGCTTGTGCATGGTCTCGATCGCGAAGCTGTCCGCGTTGGTCTCGGCGTCGCGCGAATAGGACGACGTCACCAGCGAGCGCGAGGCGAAGATCAGCGCGCCGGAGCCGGTGACATCGCCGAACAACAGCCCGATCAGGAACGAGGTGCCGCCGTTGTGGATCAATTCGCGCATGCTGTCGCGGTGCCGGAGATGGCCGAGCTCATGCGCCAGGACGCCGGCGATCTCGTCGGGGTTCTCGGCTTTCTCCAAGAGTCCGTCGAACAGATAGACCTTGCCGCCGGGCAGCGCGAAGGCGTTCGGCACCGACGTCGCCAGCACGCCCGACTGCACCGACGTATCGAAGCCTGCGGACTGCCGCAACTTGCCGACCAGCTTCGCGAACGCCGCCTGGCCGGCCGGATTGCTGCACGGCTTGCCGTCGAACAGCACCTTGACCTGCGCCTCCGCGACATCGCCGATGCGGCGCTCGAACGAGTCGGGCACCAGCGGCGTGAGCCGCTCGGCGGCGAGCGGCACGCCGAACAGCACCACCAGCACGATCGACACCGCGGCCGCGAGCGACCAGCCGACGATCGCGGCGACGCCCCGGCGGTTCGGCAGCCCTTCCTCGAGCGTGTCGCAGCGCGCGACGAGCGCGGCGATCAGCCCGGCGTCGCGAATGTCGAGCCGTGCCAGAGGCGGAGCGGTCAGGCAGCTCAGCCGCAACAGGCCGGACGGGCTGTCGGCGCGGCGGATGTCGTGAAACGCCCAGCGCGCGAGCAGCGCGCCGTCCTCCCTGATCTCCAGCGCATCGGACAGCCTGAGCGCGACGATGCGCCGCCGGTTCGACAGGCCGTCGAAGAAGACGCCGCCGGGAGCCGGCGCCGCGGAATTGGTCTCGCCGGAATCGGATTCCATGGAGCTAGAAGCCCCCGACGTCGAGGCCGTCGGCAAAGCCTTCGCCGAGCGCGTTGGCGAGCTCGCCGCGCGCGGTGACGTTGGCGGCCGCGCCGATGTTGTGCACGATGGTCGAGGACAGCACCCGGACCCAGAGATCGCGCATCAGATAGACGCGCAACACCACGTTCAGCGCCAGCGCGAAGGCGAGATAGCCGATGCCGAGCAGCACGATCAACGGAATGCTCTTGGCGAACGCCTCGGTCCTGAAGAAGTCCGCGATCGAGGAGCCGTCCATGCTGGCGACCAGCAAGGTGCAGAGCGCGAGATAGGCCGCGAACACCACGCCGAGCAGCACGACCCAGCCGATCACCTTCCAGTACAGGCCGATCAGCGCGCCGCGGCGGAGGGTGGATTCCAGCCTCACTTCGCCGAAGCGGATTCCCGACAGCCACCAGCGCCACTCGACCGCCTTGAACGCGGCATAGGCAAACGGAGCGAAGATCGTGCTGTAGAGCGCGAACGGCATCAGGACCCAGAGCCACCAGCCCCGCTTGAAGAACTCCCAGCCGCGGCCGTCGAACGAGCCTTGAAGGTCGCCGTAATAGGAGTGCCGCATCTTGTAGCGTTCGAGCGCCGCCTCGCGCCACGGCAGCGCGAGGCCGAGCGTGATCACGACCAGCACGCCCCAGAGCGAGGCCTTGAGCGCATAGACCCAGCCCGAGCCGCTCATCCAGAAGCGGACGCCGCGCCACACCGTGCGGGTCAGGCGGTAACGCCGCGCGCGATAGATCGCGAACTGGCCGAACAAATAGAAGAAGGCGACCAGCGGCAGCGAGGCGAACGCCTTGAGATGCTCCGCCTCGATACCGATCAGGAAATAGCCGAGATAGATCGGCACCAGGATCGCGAGCGCGACCAGGAAGCCGATCAGGAGCTCCTTGCCGCGGCCGGTATATTCCGGCGCATCGCCATCGATCTGGCTGTTCGACCACAGATGACGGCGGATGTCGGTGGTGAGCCAGAACCGGTAGAAGCCGACCGTGACCAGTTCGAGCCCGGCGCCGCGCGCAACCAGGCGAAAGAACTCCTTCCGGTTCCCTGAAAACGCCACCGGCATCGGCGGCGGGGCCGGTTGCGGAGGCGGCTGCGGCGGCCCCAGCGGGGTCCAGCTCATGTCGTTCACGGGATGGCTCCTGGCGGGACAATCTCTGGGTATCAAAAGCACAGATTTGTCGTCGCGAGTGTGATCCAGGTTTCACACAAGGTCGAGATCGCCGGCCGATTTTTGGCGGGATGCGGTTGGCCATGCCTTAACGACAATGCCGGAAAGCGCGCAGTCCTCGATCGACCGCCGGCGTCGAACCCCCGGGCGGCAATGACATACTTAACGATCGGGCGATCGAGGCGAGGACGCCGCCGCAAAGCGAGGAAACCGCAGCGATGACCAGATGGATCTTGTCGGCATGCCTTCTGGCGCTTACGGCGGCTCCGGCTGCTGCCGTCGACGTGCGGCTGGATTCCTATCGCAATCCAAAGAGTGAGAATTTCCGCATCTTCAATCACATGTACCTCGACGGCGTCAGGGGCGGCCTGATGGCTTCCAATGCCTGGCTGAAACGGCATGGCGGTCAATTGTTGTTCTGCATGCCCGACGACCTCGCACTGAGCAGCGAGCAGACCGAAGAGATCATGCTCAAGTCCGCCGACAAGCGCTCGGCGAAAGGTGAGATGGTGATCGCTCTCCTGCTGCTGTGGGGGATGCAGGACACCTACCCCTGCGAAAAACCCGCCGGCGAGAAGACCGGCAGTCAATAAACGGCGCCCGCACCGTTCGCACGCCCCGCCCGACCCAATCAAACGCCGTTTCAAACGGGCGTGGTCGCGGCCGCGGCCCTTTCACTACCGGAAAGGCCCGGATTCGGCCGCTTTGGCCTGACATCAATGCGGCCAAATGCGCGTCGAGAGCCCTTGCGCAAACCGCGGAATGAGAATGTAATTCGGTAAAACATGCCGCGCCGGCCATGCCCCGGCAGCTCAAACGGTTGAGGAGCCGCTCATGCACGGGACCATCGATCTCGTCGACAACACGAATCTGGACGCCGCACGCGAACGCGCCAACTCGCTTGCGCTTTCGGACTACGATCCCGGCAATCCCGAGTTGTTCAAGACCGATACCTTCTGGCCGTATTTCGACCGGCTGCGCCGCGAGGATCCGGTGCATTACTGCAAGGACTCGATGTTCGGTCCGTACTGGTCGATCACCCGCTACAACGACATCATGGACATCGAGACCAACCACTCGGTGTTCTCCTCGGCCGCCTCGCTCGGCGGCATCACCATCCGCGACGTGCCGCCGGATCTGCGCCGCGAAAGCTTCATCGCGATGGACCAGCCGCGCCATTCGGCGCAGCGCAAGACCGTGGCGCCGATGTTCACGCCGACGCACCTCGACGAGCTCGCCACCAACATCCGCAAGCGCTCGACCGAGTGCCTCGACAATCTGCCGCGCGGCGAGGTGTTCGACTGGGTCGACAAGGTCTCGATCGAACTGACGACCCAGATGCTCGCGGTGCTGTTCGACTTCCCCTGGGAAGACCGCCGCAAGCTGACGCGCTGGTCCGACGTCGCGACGACCCTGCCCGGCGCCGGCGGCCTCGTCGCCACCGAAGACGAGCGGCAGGCCGAACTGATGGAATGCGCGGGCTATTTCGCAAGGCTGTGGAAGGAGCGCGCGAGCCAGCCGCCGAAGAGCGATCTGCTCTCGATGATGGCGCACAGCGACGCCACGCGGAACATGGACCCGAAGAACTTCCTCGGCAATCTGATCCTGCTGATCGTCGGCGGCAACGACACCACGCGCAACACGCTGTCCGGCAGCATCTATGCGCTGAGCAAGCATCCGGAACAGTACCGCAAGCTGCGGGAGAACCCGGCGCTGATCGACAGCTTCGTGCCCGAGGTGATCCGCTGGCAGACGCCGCTCGCCCATATGCGGCGCACCGCGCTCGCCGACTACGAGTTCCGCGGCCGTCAGATCAAGAAGGGCGACAAGGTGGTGATGTGGTACGTCTCGGGCAACCGCGACGAGGAAGCGATCGAGAAGCCCTACGAGTTCCTGATCGACCGCGCCCGGCCGCGCACCCACATCTCGTTCGGCTTCGGCATCCACCGCTGCGTCGGCCTGCGGCTTGCCGAGCTGCAGCTCAAGATCATCTGGGAGGAGATCCTCAAGCGCTTCGACACCATCGAGGTGGTGGAGGAGCCGCAGCGGGTGTATTCCAGCTTCATCAAGGGCTACGAGACGCTGCCAGTGCGCATCGCCGCCTGACGCGTCGCGAGCCAACCGGGATCAAGGAACATGAACGTCCAGACCGCCATCCGTGCCGACCGGGCCGAGCTGCTGCGCCAGGCCCGCGAGGAAGCGTATTCGACACCACTCAAGGATTTTCATCCCGGCGCGCCAAAACTGTTCCAGAACGACACGCTGTGGCCGTGGTTCGAGCGGCTGCGCAAGGAAGAGCCGGTGCACTACTGCACCAATGCGCCGATCGAGCCGTATTGGTCGGTGGTGAAGTACAACGACATCATGCATGTCGACACCAGCCACGGCATCTTCTCCTCGGACTCCACACTCGGCGGCATCTCGATCCGCGACGTGCCGCCCGGCTACGACTATCCGAGCTTCATCGCGATGGACCAGCCGAGGCACGCCCATCAGCGCAAGACCGTGTCGCCGATGTTCACGCCCACGCATCTCGACGAGCTGGCAAAGCTGATCCGCCAGCGCTCGGCCAGCGTGCTCGACAATCTGCCGCGCAACGAGACCTTCAACTTCGTCGAGCGCGTCTCGATCGAATTGACCACCCAGATGCTGGCGACGCTGTTCGACTTCCCCTGGGAGGAGCGGCGCAAGCTGACGCGCTGGTCCGACGTCTCCACCGCGCTGCCGAAGAGCGGCATCGTCAACTCGCCGGAGGAGCGGCGGCAGGAGATGGACGAGTGCTACGCCTATTTCTCGAAGCTCTGGAACGAGCGCGTCAACGCCCCGCCGCGCAACGACCTTTTGTCGATGATGGCGCATAGCGACGCCACGCGGCACATGGACCCCGACAATCTGATGGGCAACATCATCCTGCTGATCGTCGGCGGCAACGACACCACGCGCAACACCATGAGCGGCTCGGTGCTGGCGCTGCACGAGCATCCCGACCAGTTCAGGAAGCTGAAGGAGAATCCCGCACTGATCGACACCATGGTGCCGGAGGTGATCCGCTGGCAGACGCCGCTGGCGCATATGCGGCGCACCGCGCTTCAGGACACCGAGATCGGCGGCAAGACGATCAGGAAGGGCGACCGCGTCGTGATGTGGTACGTCTCCGGCAACCGCGACGACGAGGTGATCGATCGTCCGAACGAGTTCATCATCGACCGACCGCGGCCGCGCATCCACCTGTCGTTCGGCTTCGGCATCCACCGCTGCGTCGGCATGCGGCTCGCCGAGCTGCAGCTTCGGATCGTCTGGGAAGAGATGCTGAAACGCTTCGACCGCATCGAGGTGGTCGGCGAGCCGAAGCGGGTCTATTCCAGCTTCGTCCGCGGCATCGAGAACCTGCCGGTGCGTATCCCGGGCTGAAGCCAGATTGTCCTTGGCCACAAGCGCGATCGGCCCTATGTCTTCCCGGGCGTGGTGGTTGATGCACCGCGTCTTGCAGCTTGGGCCAGTTGACGGAACATGAACCGAAAAGAGCGGCGTGCGGCCGGGAAGCAACGGGACGCGTCCAGCAAAAACGCACCTGCCTTCGGCTCCACGGGCGTCAACATTGGCGGCCTCGCCGCCGAGGCCAGCCGCTTCTACGCGATGCGCCGCTTCAACGAAGCGCAGGAGATCTGCCGGCAGCTTCTCGCGCGCGATCCTGGCCATGTGCAGAGCCTGAATCTTCTCGGCCTGATGGCGCAGGCTGCCGGCGATCACCGGGCTGCAGCAAAGATGTTCACCAAGGCGATTGCCTCGGACGAGGTCAATGCCGCCTGCCATTACAACGCCGGCAATTCCTACCAGGCGCTGGGCGATCGCAGCAAGGCGGCCGCGCATTTCAGCAAGGCGCTGGCGCTCGGCATGGACGCGAAGGCGGTCGGCTTCATCCTGCAGAGCCCGACCGTCACCAGCTATGTCGGGCGGATTGCAAGCAAGTGGCCGCTACCGGTCACAAGCGTCGAATTGTTCGGCAGCGAAGGCGTCGCCCCGCTCGCGAACGACCTGTTCCTGCGCTGCGCGATGGAAACGACGACGCTGGCGAGCATGCAGCTTGAGGTGCTATTCGGATATGCGCGGGCCGAGCTGTTGCGGCTCGCGAGCAAGCCGGATCAGGATGAAGTCGACGACGATATCGTAACCTTTGCCTGCGCGCTCGCCCGGCAATGCTTCATCAACGAATATGTCTATGCGCAGACCGGGGCGGAAAGCGAAGACGCGGGCGCGCTGCGCGACCGGTTGCTGCAGGACCTGGCATCAGGCGCTGCGATCGCGCCGCTCACGCTCGCCGTTGTCGCCGCTTACTTCCCGCTTCATGCCTTGCCGACGGCGGACGCGCTGCTGCGCCGGGATTGGCCCGCGGCCGTCGCCGGCCTGTTGCGGGTGCAGCTTCGCGAGCCGCGCGAGGAGATCGAAGAGCGCAGCGCTATTGCAGCGCTCACTCCGATCAGGAACGACATATCCGTCGAGGTGATGCGCCAATACGAGGAAAATCCTTATCCGCGCTGGACCGTCAACCCGTTGACGGCCTTCGCGGCCGATCGGGCGCGGGGACGAACCGTCGCAACCGCGGACCAGCAAGCCGAACGGGATATCCTGATCGCGGGTTGCGGCACCGGCTCGCACGCGATCCAGATCGCTCAGGTCTATCCCAACGCCCGCCTGCTCGCGGTCGACATCAGCAGGACCAGCCTCGCCTATGCGCGCCGCAAGACGCGGGAGCTCGGCTTGCGCAACATCGACTATGCGCAGGCGGACATCCTGGAATTGGGCTCGATCGGCCGCAGCTTCGACAGCATCGAGTCGGTCGGCGTGCTGCATCATCTTGCCGACCCCTTGGCCGGCTGGCGCGTGCTGGTCTCGCTGCTGCGGCCGGGCGGCACGATGCGCATCGGGCTCTACAGCGATCTGGCGCGCCGCGTCATCGTCGAGGCCCGCGATCGCATCGCGGCGCGCAATTATCGCGCCACCGCCGACGACATCAGACGCTGCCGGCAGGACATCTTCCGCGAAGCTGACAAATGGAAACCCTTGATCGGCGCGAAGGATTTCTACAGCATGAGCGGCTGCCGCGATCTGCTGTTCAACGTCATGGAACACCGCCTGACGATTCCGGCGATCGCGGCATTCCTGAACGAGCATGGCCTGTCGTTCGAGGGGTTCGAGCCGTTTGACGATCCGGCGGTCCTCGACCGATTCCGCAAGCAGTTTCAGGGCACGGCCGACGAGACCAATCTCGATCAGTGGCACCGCTTCGAGGTCGATCATCCCGAGACGTTCTGGGACATGTACGTGTTCATGGCGGGCAAGGCCACGCGCTGACGGCAAGCTGCTGGAGCCTTAGGAGATGAGGTCGAATAGCGGCCGCGATGGCACCGCGCTCCCTCTCCCCGTTCTTACGGGGAGAGGGTTGGGGTGAGGGGCACTCTCCGCATAAGCGGTGATAGCTGTGTTTGCGGAAACTCCCCCTCACCCGGAACGCATCTAGCGATGCGTTCCGACCTCTCCCCGCACGCGGGGCGAGGTGAGCGGAGTTGGCCGCTCGATTCAGAGTAACCTCTCTAGCGCGCGTGCTGGCCCTTGTTGGTCGGCAACGGGCAATTGGTGCAGACGCGGTCGTCGCACATCCGGCAGATCGTGAAGCGATCCATCTCGGATGTGTCCTGCCTTGCCAGCAGCTCGCGGATCAGCGTTGCGAGCTGCTTCCGCTCAGCGACCGACAGCACGTCGAGCAGCGACGTCACGGCCGAAATCCGCGACGCCAGCAGTTCGTTGCGGGACGCGGCGCCCGATGCCGTCAGGTGCAAGGCGACCTCGCGGCCGTCCTTGCCGGCCCGGCGTTCGACAAGCCGATCCGAAACCAGCCGATCGACCAGGCGGACCGTTCCGGAGTGCGACAGGCCAAGGATCCGCCTCAGCTTGTCGTTAGTCATGCCCTGACCATAGCCGATGACGATGAGCGCCGCGGGCGTTTCGCCGCCGCGACCGACGACCTCGCGCGCGCCTTGCTCGATGCGATCCATGACGGCGAGCGACAGCGCGCCCAGCAGATTAGCGATTCCGTGTTCCATGCCGGGAATAATATGTGCGCTGCGCACAAAAAACAACTTGACCATATATGTGCGCTGCGCACATATTTGCCCGGGAGCGCAACGACGACACAAATGGAGAGCAGCGATGACGACCCGAAGCACCGCACTGGCAACGCGTGACGCCGCCGGCAGCGAACCCGCCCTGAAATACGTGCAGGCCAACGGCGTGCGATTTGCCTATCTCGAACAAGGCAGCGGACCGCTCGTCATGTTCATGCATGGCTTTCCCGACAACGCCTGGTCGTACCGAAAGCAGCTGCAGGTGTTCGCGGATGCCGGCTATCGCGCGGTCGCGCCGTTCCTGCGCGGCTATGCGCCGACCGAGATTCCGGCCGACGGCATCTTCGATCCGATCGCGCTGGGCCAGGATCTCGAAGCGTTGATCGCGGCGCTGAGCGACGACGGACGGGCCTACGTCGTCGGCATGGATTGGGGCGGTACGTCAACCTTCCAGGCACTGGCCACGGCGCCGTCGGCGATCAAGGCGGCGGTGGTCATGAACACCGCGCACCCGATCACAATCCCAAGCCTCCGGAGCGATCCCGATGCCGTTCGATCGGTTTTCCATGTCTATTTCTTCACGGTGCCTGGCGCTCACTCGGCGGTCAACATCGAGGGACTTCCCTTCGTCGACTACCTTTGGAAGCTGTGGTCGCCAACCCTGCAGAACGACGAGCATCTCCGCTCGGTCAAGGAGACGCTCAGCTCTCCCGGCACCATGAAGGCGGCGCTGAAATACTACAATGGCCTGGTCGATGCGGGAGTTGCGGGCCGGCTACCGATCAACGACATGCATACACCGACGCTGACAATCTATGGCGGCAACGATCCGACGGCGCGGTATTCGATCAAGGAAGAGCCGCTCTTCAAGGGACCACATCGGCGCATCGTCCTGCCCGACGTCGGACACTTCCCGCATCTCGAGCGCGAGGCCGAGGTCACAGGTCTGATCATGGACTGGTTCACCACCCACGCCCCCAACTGAACGCCCGCGCGCGAGCAGCGGCCGCGTCAGTCGATATCTGTCAATTTCCCTGAGAAGGAGTGCGCGCAATGGACGCCACGACACAGCAGCACTACGCCGAAGCGTTTCACCGACTTCACAAGCAGGGCGATCCGCTCGTCCTGTTCAACGCCTGGGACGTCGCCACCGCCAAGGCGATCGCGAAGACTTCGCCGGCCATCGCAACTAGCAGCGGCGCGGTCGCGGCCGCACTCGGCTACGCCGACGGCGAAAATGCCCCGCTCGACATCGTGGAAGGCTTGGTCTCGCGGATGACCGCGTCGGTGCCGGTTCCGCTGTCGATCGATCTGGAGGCGGGATATGGCGACACGCCGGATGCCGCCGCGCATTCGGCGGCGAGGATCCTGAAGGCCGGCGCGATCGGCATCAACATCGAGGACGGGCTTGTCGGCGGAAAGCGGCAGCTCGTCGCTCCGGAGCAGCATGCCGCGAAGATCAGGGCGGTACGGGACGCCGCGCAGAAACTCGGCGTTCACCTCTTCATCAATGCGCGAACCGATCCGTTTCTGCTGAAGTTCGGCTCGCCCGAGCAATGCCTGAATGAGGCGGCAAGGCGCGCGGAAGCTTATGCCGATGCGGGCGCCGACGGAATTTTTGTGCCGGGGCTCACCGACCTCGCGCTGATCGCGAGGCTCGTTCAGCTCACGCCGCTGCCGGTCAACGTCATGGTAACGCAAGGTGTGCCCGAAATCGGGGAGCTCGCCCGTGCCGGTGTTCGCAGGGTGAGCCTTGGACCGTGGCCGATGATGGCAGCAATGCGTGTCATCGGACAGGCGGCAGCCGAGGTCACCACGAGCAAGCAATACGGCGCGTTTCTACGGCCCAACGGTTGAGCCCGTGAGCGCACGCGATGCCACGGTCCGGCCGGACCATTTCAGTCCGTGCCGGCCGGACTACCAGGTTCATGAAGGAATTAGTCACTCGATCACCTCGTCTGCGCCGCTGACGACTGAAGGAGAGAACTCGTGGCCGAGCAGCTTGGCGGTCTTCAGGTTGATGACGAACTCGACCTTGGTGACCAGCTGGACCGGAAGATCAGCAGGCTTCTCACCCTTCAGAACCCGGCCGGCGTAGACGCCCGCGCGTCGATGCGACTGCACGAAATCTCCGCCATAGCTCATCAAGCCTCCGGCTGTCGGGAAATCCCGGGTCTGCGTGATTGCGGGAACACGATACTTCAGTGCGAGATCGGCCAATCGGCGGCTGCGAAATGCAAAATACGGATCGGAAGTGAAAACAAGCGCGTTTATCGACTCTCTCTCTACGGAAGCAAATACGGCTTCAAACTCCTCTTCCTTGCTTGCCCTCGATATCTGCAGATGGACCCCCAAAGTTTCGGCAGCGGCCTGAAGCTTCTGCAGTTGCGAGCTGGCGGTTGGACTTGTCGGGTTGGTCACGACCCCCAACGTTTTCGCCGCCGGCAGAAGTTCGTGCATCAATTCGAGCCGCTTCGGCGACACGTCGACGCTCAGGCTCGAGATTCCCGTGATGTTGCCTCCCGGCCGCGACAGGCTGTCCACCACACCCAGCTGAACGGGGTCGCCGCCCATCTCGAAAACGATTGTCTTGGTGACGCCGGCAGCTTTGGCGGCAAGCGCGACGGGGGCGCCGCCGGGCGCAACCACCACATCGACGTCGCGCGCGATCAATTCGCCGGCCAGTGCAGGTAACCGGGCATATTGCCCATTGGCCCATCGATATTCGATCGCAACGTCGCGGCCCTCGACAAAACCGGCTTCACGAAGTCCCTGGTGGAAAGCGTTCAGCCGGCTGCCAAACAACTCCGGCGATTCCGGACAAAGATAGCCGATCACAGGCATCGACGGCTTCTGCGCCCGCGAGGATGTGGTCCAGGCCGCGGCGGCGGCCATCAACAACAGGACCTCGCGCCGGCTGCCGTGTCCGTGGGATGTGGCTGCACGAGAGTGAGCGCAACTCATGCTCTATCGACCCGCTGGCGTTCGCCGTCGGCGGAAGTATATCCCACGATCCGAAACCAGTCGCCAATGGACTGCACCGAGCCGCTCCGGTCTAGATCGGCCGACGCACATCAAAAAGATATTCCGAACACCGGAATGGCGTCATCGAAGCCCTTGATTTGGCGACTGCCGATATCTTCCAGGGAGCGCTTGCCTCTCACGCTTGCGGCGGTCCCTGCATCCATCAGGATTTCCCGATCTGCGGCAGATGCGCACAGGCGGGCGGCGAGATTCACGACACTGCCGATGGCCGTGTAATCGAGCCGGTCTTCGTAGCCGATCCGCCCAACCGTCGCCGATCCACTGGCAAGCCCTATTCCAAAGCCAACCTGGTAGCCCCGCGACCGCCAGCCGCCGATCAAGCCCTGCACGCGCTTCTGCATTTCGGTCGCAAGGTCGACGGCTCTCAGCGCCGGCTCCTCGACCGGCACGGGTGCGTTCACCAGCACCATCAACCCGTCTCCCGAGAAGCTGATGAGCGTTGCTTCGAACCGCGCAATGACCCTGCCCAGAACCTCATAGTATTCGGACAGCACGCTCATGACTTCCTCGGGAGCGACGCCTGCGGAAAACGCGGTGAATCCGCGCAAGTCACAGAACACAACGACGACGTCGGTGCGGCGGCCATCCAGCACGCTGTCATCGCCGGCACGATCGACGAGATCGGCGACTTGGGGCGCGAGAAACCGCTTGAGCTTCGCGATCCGCTCCTGGTGCTGCTGTGCCAGCGCGAGCTCGCCCGCCATCCTGTTGAAGCTGCTTGCCAGACGCTGAAATTCGTCCCCGGTCTGGATCGAAATGCGGTGCTCGAACGATCCGGCGCCGATCCGCTCCGTCCCCTCCTCGAGCAGCCTGATCGGCTCGGTCATCCGGTGCGCGAATGCATAAGCGAGCAGCCCCGCAAATACGGTGCTGCCTGCGAGAAGCACTGTGGTCCGTCGCAACGCGGCATAGATCGGGGCGTAAGCCTCGGAGAGCGGCTGCGCCACCACGACGGTCCAATCGGGACCCGCCACAGGAGCCGCGCGGGCGGCAACCGGACGTCCCTGTCCGTCGCGGCCCGTTGCAAAGCCCGCTCCCGGGCCGATCGCGTCGCGAATGGTGCGAAACGGCTGAGAGGTTGTTTCTTCCAGCCCGCGGAGGACGAGGCTGATGTCGGGATGGGCAATGAGGCGGCCCGGCCGGTCCAGCACGAAGGCGAGGCCCGTCTCTCCCACCTTGATCGCCGATACGACATCCCAGATCAGCTTGAGATTGACTTCGGCGATGACTGCGCCGACCGCGGATCGGTTACCCACGAGCGCAATGGTCAAATACGGTTCCGAGCCTCTGTTGTAGCTGACATCGCTGAACCTGACGCGCGTGGGCGCCGACCAGCGCAGGTTCAGCCGATCGGTCGGTACGACTTTCGATTCGATTGAGGCCGACCCGCGAGACGTAGAGACGCTCCAGCCCATTGTTGTCGATGAGTGTCAGGCTGACGACGGCCGGCGCTTGACGAAACAGACGCAACGCATCGGTTCGGCGCCCCTCATCGGCCTCGTCGGTCCAGGGAAGCTGGACCAGCCAGCCAAGCTGGCTTGCGATGTCGGAGATGAAGTTATGAATTTCAGCGGCCGCGGACGTCGCCTGAACACCGAGCAACTGGTCCAGCCTTGCGCGCTGATCGCGGTAACCGAACCAGGCTTCGATCGACCCGTTGATCACGAGCGGAAGCGCGACGGCCAGGAACAGTGCGAGAAAATACTTTGGGAAGAGGCCGCGAAACCGATCTCGGACAATCATGCCCTGATCCCTGAAAATGCGACAGATATATCGATATGCGAAATAAAGCCTTGAAAATGAAGCCCGGCGCTGCCGCCAATCGACATCTTCTAGCATAGAGCATCGTTTTAGGCCGTAATGGGGCTGTTGCTCGACCCGACCAAAAGACGCAGCCGGCTCCGGCCGCCATTTCGCTTGCGTCGGCCCTGCAAAACCCTGGCCCTATAAAATTCCGGCATAGCTGGGCGAGCCAGATGCGAAGAGAATAAACCCGTGACCTGGCTTAAAGCCAGCGGTGTGAGGACGCGCCGATGCGCGTCCCTTGTATTGACGCGTTTTTCTTCGCGAACCGGTACCCGGTTCGTTCGAAAACGCTACCGCCGAGGCCATGATGGACCAGATTGCCGTTCACCAGGACAGCGCGACCAGCCAGGACTGGCCGGTTGCGATCTACCGCACGCTGAAGAGCTTTGGCGTGGCGCAAGTGTCCTACGTTCCCGATGCGGGACATTCCAAGCTGATCAAGCTGTCGCACGCCGATGCCGACATCAAGACCACGGTGCTGACGACAGAGGAAGAAGGCGTGGCGCTTTCGGCCGGCGCCTGGCTCGGCGGCGATCGCGCGGTGTTGTTGATGCAATCGAGCGGCGTCGGCAATTGCGTCAACATGCTGTCGCTGATGGCGAGCTGCCGCTTCCCGCTGCTCACCTTGGTGACGATGCGCGGCGAATGGGCCGAGTTCAATCCCTGGCAGATCCCGATGGGCCGGGCGACGCCGCAGGCGTTCGAGATCATGGGCACCACCGTGCTGCGGCTGGAGAACCCCGACGATGCCGAGGAGGTGATCTCGGCGGCCGCCTCGCTCGCCTATGACGGCGACCAGCAGGTCGCGGTGCTGATCTCGCAGCGGATGATCGGCCGCAAGAAGTGGACCAGGGAGACGCACTGATGTCGGCATCAACAGGCACTCTCGATCGCCGCGCCGCCGTGAAGGCGCTGCTCGCCGACCGCGGCGATCTGCTCGTGATCTCCGGGCTCGGCTCCTCCTCCTACGATTTGTTCGACGCCGGCGAGCATCCCGGCAATTTCTATCTGTGGGGCGCGATGGGAGGCGCGGCGATGGTCGGGCTCGGTCTCGCGCTGGCGCAGCCGAAGCGCCCGGTGCTCGTGATCACCGGCGACGGCGAGCAGCTGATGGGGATCGGCAGCCTGCTGACGATCGCGACCAAGCAGCCCGGCAATCTCTCGATCGCGGTGCTCGACAACGGCCATTTCGGCGAGACCGGCATGCAGCCGAGTCACTCCGGCCTCGGCGCCAGGCTCGAAGTGATCGCTGATGGCGCGGGCATCGGCAATGTCTGTGAGATCGCCGACATGGCCGGCATCGAGAAATTCCGCACCAGCCTGCGCGATCTCGGCGGTGGCCCGCGGTTGGCGCGGATCCGGATCGCGGCCGGCGAGGTCGAGCGCGCGCTGCCGCCGCGCGACGGCACCTATTTGAAGAACCGCTTCCGCGGCCATCTCGGCTTCAAGGTGAGCTGATGCGAGGCCGCGCTCAGGCGAGCTGGATATCCCAGAGCCCCTCGGCGCGCAGTGCGGCGACCTCGTCACGCAACAGCTTCGCGATCAGCGTCATCGCGTTGGAGCCGGGATGCTCGACCGGCGAGGCCAGCGTCAGCTCGCGCCGCGGCGCCGGCCGCGCGATGGCGGCGGTCTCGAGCCGGCCCTCCGCCACCTCGGCGCGCACCGAGGACGGCGGCAGCAAGGTATATCCGAGCCCCTCCTCGACCAGGCTGGTCAGCACGCGAAACGAATCCGCCTCGAGCTTGACGTCGAGATCGATCTTCTTTTTGGCCGCGGCATGTTCGAGCAGCGCACGGAGGCCGTGCGAATGACTCGGCAGCACCAGGCGCTGGCGCATCAGCCAGCCGAAGTCGACTTGCTTCTTCGGCTTCAGCCCGCTGCCGCGCGGGCCGACCGCGACGATGCTGTCGCGGCCGAGGCTCTGCACCGCCAGATGCAGATCGACCGACGGGCCATAGATCACGGCAAGGTCCATCTCGCCGCGATGCAGCCACTCGATCAGATGGCCGCTGTAGCTCTCGACGATGCAGAGCGAGATGCCGGGATAGCGCTCCACCGTGCGCCGCGCCAGCCGCGCCGACAGCACGCAGCTCACCGTCGGCACCAGCCCGAGCACGACGCGCCCGGACGGTGCGCCGCCGGCGGACTGGATGTCGTCGCGGATCTGGTCGATCTGCCGCACGATACCGCTGGTGCGCGCCAGCAGCAGCCGGCCGGCATCGGTCAGCACCATGCCGCGGCCGTTGCGCGTGAACAATTCGGTGCGCAGCTCGTGTTCCAGCAGCTTGATCTGCCGGCTCAGCGCCGGCTGCGCGACCCGCAAGGTATCGGATGCCTTGCTCAGGCTCCCGAGTTCCGCGACGCACGCAAAGGTCCTAAGCTGGCGGAAATCCATACTTGCCAATCCTGGAAGGCAGGTTCATACGCTATAACAAAACAGCATAGGGAGTTTACCGGGGCCCCACAACAGCGGGCGTTTTCTTCACGCGAACCGATTTCCGCTTCGCTCGAACACGCTCTGGCGCAACCTCTCGGCAAGACGAAACAATGACCGCACACGATCAACACATCGACGACCATTCCGACATCCGCGACGCGGTGGCAAAACTCTGCGCGCAGTTTCCCGGCGAATACTGGCGCGAGCTCGATCGCCAGATGGCCTATCCGAAGGAGTTCGTCGATGCGCTGACGGAGGCCGGCTATCTCTCGGTCTTGATCCCCGAGGAATATGGCGGCGCCGGCCTGAAGCTGTCGGCGGCAGCGGCGATCCTGGAAGAGATCCAGCGCGCCGGCTGCAATGGCGGCGGTTGCCACGCCCAGATGTACACGATGGGCACCGTGCTGCGGCACGGCAACGACGCGCAGAAGGCGAAGTATCTGCCGAAGGTCGCGACCGGCGAGTTGCGCTTGCAGGCGTTCGGCGTCACCGAGCCGACCAGCGGCACCGACACGTCGTCGCTAAAGACCTTCGCGCGCCGCGAGGGCGACCATTACGTCGTCAACGGCCAGAAGATCTGGACCAGCCGCGCCGAATATTCCGACCTGATGGTCCTGCTGGCGCGCACCACACCGAAGGAGCAGTCGAAGAAGCGCACCGACGGTCTCTCGGTGTTCATCGTCGACATGCGCGAGGTGAAGGGCAAGGGGCTGGAGATCCGCCCGATCCGCACCATGATGAACCACGCCACGACAGAAGTGTTCTTCACCGACATGAAGGTGCCGGCGGAGAATCTGATCGGCGAGGAAGGCAAGGGTTTTCGCTACATCCTGTCCGGCATGAACGCCGAGCGCATCCTGATCGCAGCCGAGTGTGTCGGCGACGCGAAGTGGTTCATCGCCAAGGCCACCAATTACGCCAAGGAGCGCAGCGTGTTCGGCCGGCCGATCGGCCAGAACCAGGGAATCCAGTTCCCGGTCGCAAAGGCCTACGCCTCGATGCGCGCGGCCGAATTGATGGTGAAGGAAGCCACCCGCAAATATGAGGCCGGCCTCGACTGCGGCGCCGAGGCCAACATGGCCAAGATGCTGGCGGCCGATGCCTCCTGGGAAGCGGCCAATGCCTGCGTGCAGACCCATGGCGGCTTCGGCTTCGCCGAGGAATACGACGTCGAGCGCAAGTTCCGCGAGACCCGACTCTACCAGGTGGCGCCGATCTCGACCAATCTGATCCTGTCCTACGTCGCCGAGCACGTGCTCGGCATGCCCCGCTCCTACTGAGTGGCTTGATCATGCTGCCGCTTGAGGGATTGACCGTCATCGCCGTCGAACAGGCGGTTGCCGCGCCGTTCTGCTCGTCACGCCTCGCCGACGCCGGCGCCCATGTCATCAAGATCGAGCGACCCGAGGGCGATTTCGCCCGCGGCTACGACGCCGCGGCGAAGGGCCAGAGCAGCTACTTCGTCTGGCTGAACCGCGGCAAGGATTCCGCCGTGGTCGACCTTGCCACCAAGGATGGCCGCGCGCAGCTCGAGGAGCTCATTGCGGGCGCCGACGTGCTGCTGCAGAACCTCAAGCCGGGCTCGATGGACAAGCTCGGCTTCTCGCGCGAGCGGCTGCGCAAGGATTACCCGAAGCTGATCATGTGCACGATCACCGGCTATGGCGACACCGGGCCGTACGCCGACCGCAAGGCCTATGACCTGTTGATCCAGGCCGAGAGCGGCCTTGCCTCGATCACCGGCGGCCCGGAAGGCGCCTCGCGCGTCGGCATGTCGATCGTCGATGTCGCGACCGGCGCCACCGCGCATGCCGCGATCCTCGAGGCGCTGATCGGCCGCGGCCGCACCGGAGACGGTGCCGACATCCGGATCTCGATGTTCGACGTGATGGCCGACTGGCTCACCGTGCCGCTGCTCAATGCCGAGGACGGCAAGTCGCCGAAGCGGATCGGCCTCGCCCATCCCTCGATCGCGCCCTATGGCGTGTTCCGCTCGAAGGACGGCAAGGAGATCCTGATCTCGATCCAGAGCGAGCGCGAGTGGAAGACGCTGTGCGCCAAGGTGCTGGACCAGCCCGGCCTGCCCGACGATCCGCGCTTTGCCAATATGGTCGAGCGCGTGCGCAACCGCGCCGTTACCGACCAGATCGTCAGCGACAGCTTCGGCAAGCTGACGCGCGAGGAGTTGCTGGCGAAGCTTGCCGAGGCCGACATTGCCTTTGCCGAGGTCAACAGCATGGACGACCTCGCGAAACATCCGCATCTGCGCCGCGTCGAGGTCGACACGCCGAACGGCAAGGTCAGCTATCCGGCGCCGGCCGCGATCGTGGTCGGCGAGGACAGGCACTACGGCAAGGTGCCCGCGATCGGCGAGCGCACCAGACGTTCCTGAAATCCCTCCTGCCCGGGCAACACAATCATGAGCGACAAACTCGACCTCGATCATCTCCGCCAGTGGATTGGCAAGACCACGGAGGCCTCCGACGTCGTCACCAAATATCTCGTGATGGGGCTGCGCGCGACGCTGTTCCAGGAGATCGGCGAGCCGAAGGCCGGTGACGCCGCGCCGTGGACCACGCATTGGTGCCTGGCGCAGCCGGTGTTTCCGATGTCGCAGCTTGGCCCCGACGGCCACCCGACGCGCGGGGGCTTCCTGCCGCCGGTGCCGCTGCCGCGCCGGATGTGGGCCGGCGGCGAGCTGGAATTCTTCGACAGCTTGCGCATCGGCGATGAGGCCAAACGCAGCTCGAAGATCGTCGACGTCACGGTCAAATCAGGCTCGACCGGCACGCTGTGCTTCGTCTCGGTCAATCACGAGGTGACGACCTCGCGCGGGCTTGCGGTGCGCGAACGGCAGGACATCGTTTATCGCGAGATGACGAGCACGCAGGGCGCTGCGCCGGCCAAGGCGCCGCCGCCTCCGCCGGTCGCGCAGCATCGCGAGAGCCACGTCTCCGACCCGGTGCTCTTGTTCCGCTACTCGGCGCTGACCTTCAACGGCCATCGCATTCATTACGACCGCGACTACGTCACCAAGGTCGAGGGCTATCCGGGCCTGATCTTCCACGGCCCGCTGCAGGCTTCCTTCATCGTCGAGTTCGCCGCCAAGCTGCGCGGCGGCAAGCCGCCGAAGAAGCTCGCCTATCGCGGCGTGCAGCCGCTGTTCGAGGGCAGCGAGTTCTCGATCAATGCCAGCGACAAGGACGGCGGCATGGAGCTGTGGACCGCGAATGCCGAGGGCCAGCCGACCATGAAGGGCACGGCGACCTGGTAACGCGCGAGCACGACGCCTGTCATAACGCGAGGGAATAAAGAGGCGCTTTCATCAGCGCCTCGTATTCCTTATTGTGATCGCGTTCATCCCTGGATCGCAGATCATGAGTCGCTTCTGGAGTTCGGTCGTCCACAATCTGTCGCCATACGTGCCCGGCGAGCAGCCGAAGATCGACGGCCTTATCAAGCTCAATACCAACGAAAACCCCTACCCGCCGTCGCCGCGCGCGGTGGCGGCGATCACAGCGAACACGGATCGCCTGCGGCTCTATCCGGACCCACGCGCAACCGCGCTGCGTGAGGCGATCGCGAGGCGCTACGGCGTCACGGCGGACGAGGTGTTCGTCGGCAACGGCTCGGACGAGGTGCTGGCCCACGCTTTCCCGGCGCTGCTGAAGCACGATGCGCCGCTGCTGTTTCCCGACATCACCTACAGCTTCTACCCGGTCTATTGCCGCCTCTATCGCGTCAGCTACGAGACCGTGCCTCTCGACGCCGCGATGCGGGTGAACCTTGCCGACTACCGGCGGCCCGGCAGCGCCATCCTGCTGTGCAATCCGAACGCACCGACCGGCACTGCGCTGCCGCGCGCCGCGATCGAGGCGCTGCTCGCCGAGCATCCCGACCGGCTGGTGGTGGTCGACGAGGCTTATGTCGACTTCGGCGCCGAGAGCGCCGTGCCGCTGGTCGCGCGCCACGACAATCTGCTCGTCATCCAGACGCTCTCCAAATCGCGCGCGCTGGCCGGCTTGCGCGTCGGCTTCGCCATCGGCCAACGCCCGCTGATCGAGGCGCTGGAGCGCGTCAAGGACAGCTTCAACTCCTATCCGCTGGACTGCTTCGCGATCGCCGGCGCGGTTGCCGCCATCGAGGACGAGGCGTGGTTCGAGGAGACGCGGCAACGCATCATCAGGAGCAGAGAGGCGCTGGTCCGTGGCCTCATTGAGCTGGGCTGCGAGGTGCTGCCGTCGCAGGCGAATTTCGTGTTCGCCCGCCATCCCAGCCATCGCGGCGCCGATCTCGCCGCGAGGTTGCGCGAGCGCGCCGTGCTGGTGCGGCATTTTCAGAAGCCGCGGATCGAGGACTTCTTGCGCATCACGGTCGGCACCGACGATGAGTGCGGCCGCCTGATCGGCCTGCTGCGCGGCATGGTCTCATAGCCGTTCACCAACTTGCGATCGACGGCGCCACCCTGCATAGTGACCGCGCGTTGGGATGCACGGTTCTCCGGGAAGGAGCGGTCATGCGATTTGCGATCGGCGACGCAACCGTCGACGTCATCGTCGACGACGACGATTTCGGCCTTCCGCTCGCCGAATTCCTGCCCGGATACGATCGCCGCGTGATCGAAACGCATCGCGCCACGCTGGAGCCGGTGTTCATCGACCTCGCCCGGGGCCTCGCGAAACACGCGATCCAGAGTTTTGTGGTGCGAACCGGCGGCCGAACGCTGCTGATCGACGCCTGCATCGGCGAGCACAAGGACATCCCCGAGATTCCCGCCTGGCATCGGCGGCGCGGCAGCACCTTCCTCGAGCGGCTGCACGCGTGCGGCGTCGACCCGGCCGGCATCGACGTCGTATTCTGCACCCATCTGCATGTCGATCACGTCGGCTGGAATACCCGCCAGGACAGCGGCCGCTGGCAGCCGACCTTTCCCAACGCGCGGTATCTGTTCGGCCGCCGCGAGCTGGCCGACTGGATGACGCAGCATGATGCCGGACGTGCCCCGCCGATCCACGCCCGCGCCCTGGAGCAGAGCGTCATCCCGATCGTCGAGGCAGGCCGTGTCGATCTGGTCGACGATGGCCATCAGTTGGGACCGGGCCTGCGGCTGGTCCCGCTGCCGGGCCACACCAGCGGCCAGATGGGGCTGATGGTGGACTACGCACAACATCGCGCGATCTTTTGCGGTGATGCCGTGCACAATCCGGTGCAGATCTTCCAGCCCGATCTGTCGACATCATCCTGTGCCGACCCACAGCTCGCGCGCGAGACGCGGATGAGTATCCTGGCAGAGGCCGCGGACAGCGGCCGCCTCGTCATACCCGCCCACTTCCGCGGCCCGCGCTGTGCCCATGCTCGCCGAGACGGCGGTGGCTACGCGCCGGTGTTCGATGCGCGGCATGGGTAAGATGCAACACCCGGCGCCACAGCTCACCGCGTGAAAGCCGGGCCTATCATCCCGTCCGTTGGAACCGAAACCCGGGTCGTGCGTTCCCCGCCCTGACGGAGGACGCCATGCTTAGAGACGAACAGGTCGCGGTTCTCTGCGACATCGCCCAATCCATTGCCTTCGCCGACGACGTGCAAGGCGAGGTCGACCGGCTCATCAGGGAGGGATACGTCGCCAAGGACGGCGACCTCTACGAGCTGACGCCGAAGGCCGAGAAGGTTTTGTCCGAGCGCGGCGCCTGCCTCAAGGCGTGACGCCGCCTACCCGGCCGGCGTACACCCCGGCAACCTTGACGCCGAGCGCGGCGGTCCGTTCGCGAAACTGCGCGATCGATTGCGCCGCCATGACGGATACTCCTGTTTGATCCTTCACTCCGGCAGCGGGCTCCCGGCCTGTTCGCGCACGATGTAATCGGCGTACCAGTCCGGCCAGTTCGCATCGTGGCCGCCGGCTCGCTTCTCGTGCTCGCCATGGGCGGCCGATGCGCGCCGCAGCGCGGCGGCCAGATCGGTCGATGAGGTGAACGTCGCGCTGTTTCCGTCGACGCGACCGGGCAGACGCCGTGTCACTTGCTGCAACAGCCAGACATTGCCGTCGGGATCGTTGAAGGTGGCGAGCGAACCGTAGCTCGGCCGCTCCGGATCGGGTCCCTTGATGCGGCCCGCCGCCCCGCGATGGAACACCTCGCTGACATCGGCGCCACGCGCGATCAGATCGGCACGCGCCGCCTCGATGTCGTTCACGATCAGGAAGCGCGGCAGCTCGGATCCCTTGTCGAGATGGATCGAGGTCGGCGAGCCCGGCGGCGTCAGCTGCAGCGCCCGGGACCCGTCCGCCCTGACGAAATCGGCGTCGAGCCGCCAGCCGAGATTTTCATAGAAGCGCTTGGCCCGGTCGACATCGGACACGGGAATCACCACGACCTCGAGCTTCATGTCGATACCCGATTTCCTGCTTTCGGTACTCATGGCGCGCTCCTTGAAATGTGAGGGACCGGGCCGGAAACGCCCGTTGCACCCACGTTGACGATAGCGCATATTGCTATGAAGATCATAGTAACAATGCGGATGAAGAAAACGTGATGGCAAGGCCAAAGGGCAACCCTGCTGACCCAACGCTGTGTCCGGTGGCGCGCGCAGAGACCGTGGTGGGCGATCGCTGGACGGTGCTGGTGCTGCGCGAGCTGTTCGCGCGCAACCATCGCTTCGAGGAGATTCAGGCCTATACCGGCGCGACCCCGCAGATGCTCACCGCGCGGCTGAAGAAGCTGGAGGCGGACGGACTGGTGACGCGGCGCGTCTACAACAAGCGGCCGCTGCGCCACGAATATCATCTGACGGAGAAGGGCGCGGCGTTCTTCCCCGTCATGTTTGCCCTGCGCGCATGGGGCGAGACCTGGTGCAAGTCACCCAGGGACGGTCTTTCGATGAACTATACGCACCTCGTCTGCGGCAAGCCGGCCGGGCTCGGTCCGGTCTGCCAGTCCTGCGGCAAGCCGCTGCATTGGGCGGACATGGTTGCGGAGCGAACGCCCAAATATCAGAGAGAGCGCGATGCGCGCTGGGAGACCTTCAAGGCGGCCCGCTGAACGCAACGACCGCGCCGGTGCAAGCGGACGATGCCCGTTTGCACCGTCGCACGTCCCGATCACGCGGGGCCGAGCCCCGCATCACACAGGAGACCACCATGCCATTCGTTCGTATCGACCTGAAGCGCGGAAAGCCCGCGGAATATCGCAAGACCCTTGGCGAGATCGTCTACAAGGCGATGCGCGAGGTGATCAACGTGCCCGAGAATGACAAGTTTCAGGTCATCACCGAGCACGACCGTAGCGACCTGAACTACGCCGACAACTATCTCGGCAACACCTACAGCGACGACCTCATCTTCATCCAGATCACCATGAATGCCGGGCGCACCGTCGAGATGAAGAAGGCGTTCTACAAGCGGATCGTGGACGACTATCAGAGCCAGCTGCAGGGACGGCCGGACGATGTTGTCATCAACCTCGTCGAGGTCGCCAAGGAGAACTGGTCGTTCGGCCACGGCATCGCGCAATACGCGAGCTGAACGCAGAACAGGAATGCGCCGGACGGACGGCCGCTTGCCCGGCGGCTTGCCGTGCGCAGCTTGCGGCCGGCGTCGCCAGCACGCATAGTGCCGCCCGTGCACGAACAACAACAAAGAGGGAGGCAACCATGAGGACGATCGCAGCCGCGCTGTGCGCGCTCACGCTGATCGCAACCGGTGCGCAGGCACAGACGCTCAAGGACTTCATGGCTGTTGTCATGAAGAAATGGACCGCGCCGTTCGAACCGTTCCAGCTCATCGACAATATCTACTATGTGGGCACTGACGGGATCGCGGTCTACGTCATCAAGACGTCGCAAGGGCTGATCCTGATGGACACGGCGATGCAGCAGTCGACCGGCATGATCAAGGACAACATCGCCAAGCTCGGCTTCAAGGAGGGCGACATCAAGATCATCCTCAACACCCACGCCCATCTCGACCACACCGGCGGCTTTGCCGAGATCAAGAAGGAGACCGGCGCGCAACTGATCGCCGGCGAGCGCGACAAGCCGCTGCTCGAAGGCGGCTACTATCCGGGCGACGAGAACAACAGCGATCTTGCCTTTACGCCGGTGAAGGTCGACCGCACCGTCAAGGAAGGCGACAAGGTGACGCTCGGCGACACCACGCTGACCGCGCACACCACCCACGGCCATTCGCCCGGCTGCACCAGCTGGGAGATCACGGTCAAGGATGGCAGCCAGGCGCGCAACGTGCTGTTCTTCTGTAGCGGAACGGTGGCACTGAACCGGCTGGTCGGCCGTCCGACCTATCCCGGCATCGTCGACGACTACCGCTCGACCTTCAGCAAGGTCAAGGCGATGAAGGTCGACGTGCTGCTCGGGCCGCATCCGGAGGTCTACGGCATGCAGGCCAAGCGGGCGCAGATGAAGGACGGCGCGCCGAACCCGTTCGTCAAGCCGGGCGAAAATGCCACCTACGTGGCCGGGCTGGAGCAGGATTTCGACAAGCAGCTCGCCAAGCAGACCGCCGCGCTGCAGAAGGCCAATTAGGTAGTCACCCCGTCATCCTGAGGAGCGCGTAGCGCGTCTCGAAGGATGAACGGCCCCGCCGTGGCCGTCGATCCTTCGAGACGCGCGCAAGCGCGCTCCTCAGGATGACGGGATAGCCGCCTACGCAAATTTGCAGCCGTTGCCGCGGCAACTATGGGCCCAGCGGCTTGACATCGTCAGGCAATCCATCGACAGGTGGATTGCCTTTCCGCTTTTGCCGCCCGCAATGACGGAACGTAACAAGACAGAAATGGGAGCCGCCCGATGTCCTCGCGCAAACCCGCCGCCAGCAAAGGCACGACCGTCACCGTCAAGGACGCCACCTTCGGCCTGCTGCGCGCGTGGGGCATCAAGAAGGTGTTCGGCAATCCCGGCTCGACCGAGCTGCCGTTCCTGAGCGACTGGCCCGACGACATCGACTACGTGCTCGGCCTGCAGGAGGCATCCGTCGTCGGCATGGCCGACGGCTACGCGCTGGCGACGCGCAATGCCGGTTTCGTCAATCTGCATTCGGCGGCCGGCGTCGGCAACGCGCTCGGCAACATCTACAACGCCTATCGCAACCAGACCCCGCTGGTGATCACCGCGGGCCAGCAGGCGCGCTCGATCATGCCGCTGCAGGCCTTCCTCTATGCCGAGCGGGCCTCCGAATTCCCGCGGCCTTACGTGAAATTCGCGGTCGAGCCGGCGCGCGCCGAAGACGTGCCCGCCGCGATCGCGCGCGCCTATTATGTCGCGATGCAGCCGCCCTGCGGGCCGACCTTCGTCTCGGTGCCGATCGACGACTGGGCGCATGCGACCCAGCCGCTCGACGCGCGCCAGGTCAGCCGCGAGATCGGCCCCGATCTGTCGGCGATGCAGGCATTGGTGGCCGCGCTCGGCGAGGCCAAGCGCCCTGCCCTCGTCGTCGGCCCGGCCGTCGATCGTGCCGAGGCGGTCGATCTCATGGTGAAGGTGGCCGAGAAATCGAAAGCCGCGGTCTGGGCCAGCCCGTTCTCGGCGCGCTGCTCGTTCCCCGAACGGCATCCGCAGTTCGCCGGCTTCCTGCATGCCGCGCCGGGCCAGCTCTCCGATGCGCTGCGCGAGCACGATCTCGTCGTCGTGGTCGGCGCGCCGGTCTTCACCTTCCATGTCGAGGGCCATGCCGCGATCTTCGACGGTTCGACCACGATCTTCCAGATCACCGACGATCCGGACGCCGCCGCGATGACGCCGACCGGCCACAGCATCGTCGCGACCATGAAGCCCGCGCTGACGGCGCTGCTCGAGATGCTGCTTGAGACGAAACGCACCGCGCCGGCTGGCCGTGTCCTGCCGCCGGCTCCGGCCGCCGGCGACCCGATCCCTGCCGAATACGCGCTGCACGCGCTCTCGGCCGCGATGGGGCCGCATGATGCGCTGGTCGAGGAAATACCGTCGCACCGCCCGCTGATGCAGAAGGCGATGCCGATGCACGGCCAGGACAGCTTCTACACCATGGCGAGCGGCGGCCTCGGCTACAGCCTGCCGGCCGCGGTCGGCATGGCGCTCGGTCGACGCCAGGGACGCACGGTCTGCCTGATCGGCGACGGCTCGGCGATGTATTCGATCCAGGCGCTGTGGACATCGGCGCAGCGCAAGTTGCCGCTGACGGTCGTCGTGCTGAACAATTCCGGCTACGGCGCGATGCGCTCGTTCAGCCAGGTGATGCAGGTGCGCAACGTGCCGGGCCTCGATCTGCCCGGCATCGATTTCGTCAAGCTCGCCGAAGGCCTGGGCTGCGACGCCGTGCGGGTGACGAAATCAGCCGAGCTTCCGGGCGCCTACCAGCGCGCCCTGTCGCACCAAGGCACCAGCCTGATCGAGGTGATGGTCGATTCCGCGGTGCCGCTGCTTTACACACAGAAGAGCTGAGCGGCAATCTCGCCACGTCATTGCGAGCGAAGCGAAGCAATCCATCTTTCGGCAAGTGGAGATATGGATTGCTTCGTCGCTGCCGCTCCTCGCAATGACGGCTGGACATATATTCGCAACCTTATTACGAGGGCATTGGATCGCCGAGCATGGCCGCCGCTGACGGCGTCGGCACCTCGCAGCCGGTTGCGCAGCAGCGCCCGGGCTGCTTCGACACCCGTTGTCCCTGGTCGACGAGGTCGCGGCCGAGCAGATTCTCGACCAGCTCGGCCTTCTCCATCACCGGATAGTTGCGCCAGATCTCGCGCTTCATTGCCTCCGGCGAGCCGCCGCCGTGCAGCGAGATCACCGAATACCAGCCGGCTTCGTGCGAGACGGTGAGGTCCTCGATCAACCGCGCCACCTCGGCGCGCTGCTCGGCCGGGATATCGGGACGTCCGCCCATGACAGCGGCAAGCGAGGCGCGCGTTTCCGGATTGTGATCCTCGTCGGGACCCGGCAGCGCGACGATCAGCCCGCCGGAGACGTAATGCGCGACGCGGTGCATGTCGTAGATCTTGGTCGCCAGCAGCAGCTTGCCGATGTTGGAGAACACCGCGTCCGGCATCACCGAGCCCGCCGGATCCTTCGTGCAGTAGACCGAGGAGGCGACGCCGCAGGCATAGAAACTCTCGGTGATGGTAATCAGCTCGACCATCGCCTCGCGGATGTGCGCATGCTTCTCGGCATCGAGCCCGTTGGCCTCGATCATCAGCGCGCCGGCGCCGATCAAGAGATCGCCGAAGCCGGCACGGGCGCCGATGCAGGAATGCCGGTGATGCGTCGCGTATGAGGTGGTGAGGAAGCCGCCCTCCTCGGTCTCGCCGGCGAGGAACACGCGGTCATGCGGCACGAACACGTCGTCGAACATCACGACGCCGACCGACTGGCCGTACTTGGCGGAAAGTTTCGCCGCGGCATCACCGGGCCGGCCGGCCGGACGCGCGACGATGGTGACGCCGGGCGCATCGACCGGCACGGCGCAACAGACCGCAAAATCCTTGTCGGCGGGCACGTGGGTGCGGCACGGCATGACAAGGAATTCGTGCATGTAAGGCGCGCCGGTCACGATCGCCTTGGTGCCGCGGATCACGATGCCGTCGGGCCGGCGTTCCTTGATGTGGACGTAGACGTCCGGATTGACCTGCAGGCCGGGACGCTTCGAGCGGTCGCCCTTCGCATCGGTCATGGCGATGCCGAGCGTCAGATCCTGGTCCTGCACCTCGTGCAGATAGTTGAGGAAGCGCTGGCTGTAATCGGTGCCGTGGCGATCGTCGGTCAGCCTGGTCGCCTGATAGAGACCGTTCAGCGCATCATGGGTCAGGTAGCGCTGTGCGCAGCCCGACGTCCTGCACACCAGCCGCACCGCCTCGAGCTTGTCGAGCAGGTCCTGCGAGCTCCGATCGATGTGGAGCATGCGGTTGACGGTCTTGCCCGAGGTACCCTGCCGCGCCGTCATGATCGGCACGTGCTCGGGCTGCAGCGCGAAATCATAGGTCACGCCGACGCCCGCCACGCCCGGCGCCAGCAACGGCTCGTCCGCGACGCTCGCCACGGCCGCGCCGTTGACGAACACACGCGGCTTGTAGCGGCGCAGGGATTCCCGGTAGTCCGCAGCCGTCATCAGCATGGCGCTTCTCCCTTGCTCATTTATTCTAACGTTGTTAAATTATCTAACGCTGTTGGAATTGAGTCAAGACGGATTCGCCGGGCCATGCAGATGCGCGAGAGCAGGAAGGAAGCGGTCAGCCGCCACAAGCGGGAGCTGATCCTCGACGCAGCGCGCAGCGTGTTCGCGGAGGAAGGCCTCGAGGGCGCGAGCCTGCGGGCGATCGCGATGCGGGCCGGCTACACGCCGGCGGCGCTGTACTTCCATTTCGATTCCAAGGAGGCGATCTATGCCGAGGTGCTGCGGCAATCGCTGGCCTCGCTCGGCGAAGCCGTCAGTGCGGCAGTCGCAACAACGCGCGGCGCCAAGCAGAAGCTGCACGCCGCAGGCATGGGCTTCTTCCGCTATTACGCGGACAACCCGCGCGACCTCGATCTCGGCTTCTATTTGTTCCGCGGCGGCATGAAGCCGGCCGGGCTCGGCCATGACCGCGATCACGCGCTGAACGCCGCGCTGGAGGCGGCGCTGCATCCGATCGCCGAAGCCGCAGAGGCGCTCGGCGCTTCCAGGTCGAAGGCGAACACGGTGATGGTGGACTGCTTCGCGCATGCGACCGGCCTCCTGCTGCTATTGCACACCGGCCGCATCAGGATGTTCGGCGCCTCGGCGCCCGATTTGATGGATGCCTATCTGCGCGACAGGATCGCGCAGATCGCAAAGGAGTGAGGCGCCTCAGTTGCGAGGCCGATATCGTAGCCCGGATGAAGCGCAGCAAAATCCGGGATTCACGCGCGCACGTTCGACCCGGATTACGCTTCGCTCCATCCGGGCTACAGGTCTCACTTACCGTGCGCTTCCCGCATCTTGGCCTGGATCTTGGCCATGCCGCCGATCCAGCGGTCGTAATTCTCGGTCTTCTTGCGCATGTAGCCGAGCACCTGCGGATGCGGCAGGATCAGGAAGGTCTCCTGCTCGATGCCCTTGAGTGCATCCTGCGCGACCTGCTCGGCGGAAAGATCGCCGTCGCCGGATTGCGGGCCCTTCGGAATCGAGCGCAGCATGCTGGTGTCGACGCCCTGCGGACAGAGGATCGAGACCTTGATGTTGTCGGCGCGGTGCGAGATCGCGAGGTTTTCCGCAAAGCCGACCGCGGCGTGCTTGGTGGTCGAATAGGCCGGACTGCCGACCTGCGACAACAGGCCCGCGGCCGAGATCGTGTTGAGGAAATAGCCGCCGCCGCGCGTCTTCATGCGCGGCACCAGATGCCGCGCGGCATAGACATGCGCCATCACATGGATCGCCCAGCTCCGCGACCACGGCTCGTCCGAGGTGCCGCCGGCGTTCACCGACAGCGGATCGAAGCCGCCGCCGATGCCGGCATTGGAGCAGAACAGCGCGATCGGGCCGAACATGCGCTCGGTCTCGTCGATCACATGCAGGATGTTCTTCTCCTGCCCGACGTCGCATTTGAAGGCGGCACCACCGACCGTGGCCGCGACCTTCTCGGCCGCGCCATGATCGAGGTCGACGACCACGACCTTCGATGCGCCCGCGGCATGGAACGCCTCGCACAGCGCCTTGCCGATGCCATTGCCACCGCCGGTGACCACCACAACCTTACCTGCCACCTGCATGGCTATCCTCCCGATATCTTTGCTCGTACGTTGTTGCCTTGCCCATGCTGCCCTGCGCCTTCCGTCATCCTGAGGAGCGCGACGCGCGTCTCGAAGGATGAACGGCCCGGCTGGGGGCCGTCGACCCTTCGAGACGCCGCTGCGCGGCTCCTCCAGCGACAACGGCTTCGCCGTTGCGCGGGGGTGACGGTGTGAGGGCTGAATGCGCCTATCACGAAACATGATAGCCCATTCGCCGCAGATGGCGAGAACTTCAGCTCGCCAGCACGACGTCAAACACCGCCGTGTAGTGGCAGGCAGCCCCGAGCAGCACGAAGCAGTGCCAGATCGCGTTCTGGAAGCGTAGCCGCCGCCAGGAGTGGAAGATCACGCCCAGGCTGTAGAGAATACCGCCGGCCAGCACGAAGCCGAGCGCCATCGCCGGCAGCGCCTTCACGACGCGGTCGTAGAGCATGATGCCGCTCCAGCCCATCGCAAGGTAGAGTCCGACCGAGAGCCGGTCGAAGCGGCCGGGATAGCGCAGCTTGAGCCAGATCCCGACGATCGCCACGCACCACACCCCGACCAGCAGCGCGATCGCGAAGGTGCTGTCCTTCAGTTCCACGATGAACGGCGTGTAAGTCGCGGCGATCAGCAGATAGATCGCGGAGTGATCGAAGCGGCGCAGCACCCATTTGGCGCGCGAGACCGGCCACAGATTATAGGTCGCCGACAGCACCAGCATCGCGAGCAGGCCGGCGACATAGACCGACACCACGGCGATGTCGAACGGGCCGGCATAGACCGCGGTCAGCACGATCAGCGCGGTGGCGGCGACCAGCCCGAAAGCGACGCCGACGAGATGGACGACGCCGTCGGCGATCAGCTCGGCACGGTCGTAGTTCCACAGCGCGGCGCCGGCCGCGTGGATCGAGGTCGAGGCAAGTTGCTTCAGGCGGAAGACCGTCATGCAGGCTTTCCCGTGGGCCGATGGACGATGGGGAGCGCGGGTGGTGTGACGCGTTCAATTCCCGTGCCCCCGACAACCCCTCGCCTGCAAAGGCGCCGGAAATGTGAAGCTTGATTTTGGCCCGATAATCGCCACCTTGCGGGTGATCGCCCGCCCCTTTTGGTCCCTCCTGCCGGGTTTTCGTTAACCCTCCATGCCCCCCAGCTTCTCTGATATCGTCGACGAAGCCCGTCTCTCGGCGCGGGCGCTGCTCGACTACGGCGAGGGGTTCTTCAACCCGACGGTGCGGCTCGGCGTCACCGGCCTGTCGCGCGCCGGCAAGACCGTGTTCATCACCGCGCTGGTGCACGGCCTGACCCGCGGCGGCCGCTTCCCGGTGTTCGAGGCCTATGCCTCGGGGCGGATCGCGCGCGCCTATCTCGCCCCGCAGCCCGACGATGCGGTGCCGCGCTTCGCCTATGAGAACCATGTCCGGACATTGGTCGAGGAGCGACGCTGGCCGAGCTCGACCACCGACATCTCCGAGCTCCGTCTCGTGATCGAGTATCAGCGGCAAAATGGCGCGGACCGCACGCTGACCCTCGATATCGTCGACTATCCCGGCGAGTGGCTGCTCGATCTGCCGCTGCTCAACAAGAGCTACGAGCAATGGTCGGCGGAGAGCCTTGCGCTGTCGCGCGAGCCGCTGCGCGCAAAACTCGCGGCACCCTGGCACGCCCATCTCGCGACGCTGAAGCCCGAGGCCAAGGAGGACGAGCAGGCCGCGCTCACCGAAGCACGCCTGTTCACCGACTATCTGCGCGCCTGCCGCGACGAGCGCTTCGCGATGAGCCTGTTGCCACCCGGCCGCTTCCTGATGCCCGGCAATCTCGCCGACACGCCGGCACTCACCTTTGCGCCGCTCGACGTGCCCGCAGGCGGCAGCGCGGGTGACGGCTCGCTATGGGCGATGATGCGGCGGCGCTTTGAAGCCTACAAGGACGTCGTGGTGCGGCCGTTCTTCCGCGACCATTTCGCGCGGCTCGACCGCCAGATCGTGCTGGCCGATGCGCTCGCCGCATTCAATGCCGGCCCCGAGGCGCTGCACGATCTCGAGGCCGCGCTCGCCGGCATTCTCGACTGCTTCCGGATCGGCCGCAGCACGATCCTGAGCGCGCTGTTCCGGCCGCGCATCGACCGCATCCTGTTCGCGGCCACCAAGGCCGACCATCTGCACCACCAGAGCCACGACCGGCTGGAGGCCGTGCTGCGGCGGATCGTGACCAAGGCCGCCGAGCGCGCCGAGTATGCCGGCGCCGACATCGACGTCGTCGCACTCGCCGCGGTGCGCGCCACGCGCGAGGCGCAGGTCCAGCGCGGGCGCGACCGGCTGCCGTCGATCCTCGGCACGCCGGCGCCGGGCGAGGTCGCCAATGGCGAGCGGCTCGACGGCGAGACGGAAGTTGCGACCTTTCCCGGCGACCTGCCCGACAATCCGGAGGAGCTGTTCAACGGCGGCTTCCGCGGCCTCTCAAGCTCGGACACAGAGGCCGCGGACTACCGCTTCCTGCGCTTCCGTCCGCCAAAGCTGGAACGAAACGGCGATGCAGAGCCGGCGCTGCCTCACATCCGCCTTGACCGCGCTCTCCAGTTCCTGATCGGAGACAGACTGCAATGAACGAGAAGACGCCCCCGCGGCGGCCGGCGACGTTCAAGCTCGACGATCCCGGCGTGGTCGTGATGGATCCGGACGACGGCAGCCGCCTCACCCGCGGCACGATCCAGATCGTGCCCGAGGCCGAGCCCGCGCAGCTCCCGGTCCCGGTTGATATGCCGCTGGTGCCGGCGCGCCGCGGCTTCCGCTGGGGGACGCTGTTCTGGAGCGCGGTCGCGGGCCTCGTGGTGCTCGGCACCGGACTTGGCGTGATCAACCTGGTCGAGGATCTGTTCGCACGCAATGAAGGCCTCGGCGTCCTCGGGCTGGGACTCGCCGTCATCGCCGCGGTTGCGCTCGCCGTCGTGACCACGCGCGAGCTCGTCGGTCTGGCGCGGCTTGCGACGATCGAGAAGCTGCATCTGCGCGCCGCCGAGGTACTGATCAGCGACGACCGGGCCGCGAGCCGCGCGATCGTTGCCGACCTGCTCAAGCTCGCGCACCAGACTCCGCAGCTTGCCCGCGCCCGCAGCGCGCTGCAGAGCCACACCGACGACATCATCGACGGCGCCGACATGATCCGCCTCGCCGAGCGCGAGCTGATGACGCCGCTCGACGAGGAGGCGCGGCGGCTGGTGTCTTCAGCCGCGCAGCGCGTCTCGGTCGTCACCGCGGTCAGCCCGCGCGCGCTGTTCGACGTGCTGTTCGTGTTCGTGGCGAGCTTGCGGATGATCCGGCAGCTGGCGCGGCTCTATGGCGGCCGGCCCGGCGCGCTCGGCATGATCCGCCTGCTGCGCCACGTCATCGCGCATCTCGCCATCACCGGCGGCATGGCCGCCAGCGACAGCCTGATCCAGCAGATGCTCGGTCACGGCATCGCGGCAAAACTGTCACAACGCCTCGGCGAAGGCATGCTCAACGGCCTGTTGACCGCCCGGCTCGGCCTCGCCGCGATCGACGTCACCCGCCCGCTTCCCTTCAACGCCCTGCCGCGCCCGGCGCTAACGGATCTCGCGAAAGACTTGATCCGCAAGCGCGAGGAAGAGGAATGAGGTGCTTGCCTCGCCGCGCTTGCGGGGAGAGGCCGGAATTTTCGCGAAGCGCAAATTCCAGGTGAGGGGGAGTCTCCGCGAGACCAACTCTTGCCGTCCCCGTGGAGACCCCCCTCATCCCGACCTTCTCCCCGCAAGCGGGGAGAAGGAGGAGGCCAGCACGCGCCAGCGGAAGAAGGTGGTGTCCGGCGGCGGCGACAGATCGGGGGTCCAGCCGCTGATCTTCTCCAGCGCATAGGTGTCCATCACCATGCCACGCCAGCTGCGCGTCACGCGCTCCAGCGGCTGGCGCACCGCTGATGTCTTGCTCCACAGCGGCAGATTGTTCTCGGGCTCGCGCCCGACATAAATGCCGGCGTGATCGCGGATCTTGCTCATGCCGGGATCGGCAAAGCCCTGGAAGCGGCCGCGCTCGTTGATTTCGATGACCGTCACCTTCCCGCGCAGCAACCAGCGCAGCATCGCATAGGTGCGGTAATCCGTTGTCGCGACCCAGGTCGCGCCGGTCGCCTCAACCTGCGCCAGCGTGCGCGCAGCCACCACATCGTAGCCCGCCTCGGTGCCGATCGGATCGGTGCGGCCGATCAGATTCCACGGCGCAAACATGTAATAGAGGAAGACGCAGACGACGAACACGATGCCCGTGGTGATCGCGGTCCGCGCCCAATAGACCGTCGATTTGACAAGCCCGACCGACCAGCCCTCGGACGGCATCCGCGTGACGTTGATGGCAACCGCCGCGAAGCCGGCCGGCCACAGGAACATCGGCCAGGTGTCGCCGACCCGCAGCGTCAAGGACTTCCAGAGGAAGTAGATGAACGGCACCAAGACCGCGGTCGCCAGCAGGATCGCAACCGGCTCGCGCTTGCGATAGCCGCGCCATGCCGTCAGCGCGGTGCCGAACAGCGTCACCGGCAGCAGCACGAAGCCGACCAGGCCGAACTGCATGCCGACGAATTCGCCGACGGTGCGCAGCGTGAAGGCGCGCTCGGCGGTGGCGCGCACCGCCTGGAAGCGGAACGAGGCCCAGTCGTGCCCGGCATTCCAGATCAGCACCGGCGCGAACACGATAATCGCGATCAGCGCGGCAAGATACGGATACGGGCTGCGCAGCCAGCGCCAGCGCCAATCCGGCACCAGCGCAAAGGCGAGCACCGCCGGCGCGAACATGATCGCGGTGAATTTCGACAGCAGCGCCAGCCCGGCAAACAGCCCCGCGGCGAGCCACCAGCGACCGTCACCACTTTGCGCAAGCCGGACCAGCGCCCACAGCATCGCGACCGAAAACGGGATCAGCGCCGTGTCGGGCGCGACCTTGGCCATCAAGAGGCCGTAATACAGCGCCGCCTCCGGCAGCAGCAGCGCCAGCATCACGGCGCGGACGTTGTTGGCCGTCACGCGGCGGACGATGTCGGCGAGCAGGAGCTGGGTGGCCAGCATCGCCACGATGCCGCCGAGGCGGACGCCGAGATTGGTGTCGCCGAGGATCGCGGTGCCGAAGCGGATGAACCAGGCGACCATCGGGGGATGGTCGAGGAACGACAGCACGTTTTCCTTCGACCAGGTCCAGTAGTAGGCCTCGTCGGTGCGCAGATCGAGCGCATGGGCGTAGACCAGCCGCATCGCGGTCATCGCAACGATCACGGCGATGACGCCCCGCCAATCCGGCGCGCGCGAACGGGCCGGCTTAACGCTGTTGTTATCGGCTCCAGGTTCGGCTTGGGCTATCGTCACGGCGCGCTTTTTGTTCGACTCTTAACGGAGTGTCAACGTGCCGCGCGGCCCGCTCTCACGGCTGGTCCGGACCCGCGGTGGTGTTCAGCGCGGGAATTAACCACTAGACTTGCCGATCATGAATCACATGGCCTCCCCCTCGCGCGAGCATTTGCAGGACATGGCCCGCGGTATCGGCCTGCGGCAGGTCCGCATCGTCACGGGGGCGATCATGTTCGCCTACCTGATCAGCCATTTCCTCAACCACGCGCTCGGCAATATCTCGACGGAGGCGATGGCGATCGGGGTCTACTACCACACCGAATTCTGGCAGTTCCTGCCGGTCGCGATCGTGTTCTACGGCGCCTGCCTGGTGCATACCGGGCTCGGCATCTGGGCGCTCTACCAGCGCCGCGAGTTCCACTGGAAGGCGATCGAGCCGCTGCAGCTGACGCTCGGTCTCAGCATCCCGATGCTGATCGTCGCCCACGTCGTCGGCGTACGGCTCGGCCAGACCCTGTACGGGCAAGAGAAGCTCTACCCCCAGGAGCTGTACACCTTCTTCATCGCCTCGCCGAACCGGCTGTGGCAGATGCTGGCGGTGCTGGTGATCGCCTGGGTGCATGGCTGCATCGGCCTGTATTTCTGGCTGCGGCTGCGTCCGTTCTTCAAGCGCGCCGCGCCGTTCCTGCTCGCTGGAGCCGTGCTGATCCCGACCCTGGCGATGCTCGGCATCTACCAGGGCGGCCGCGCCACGATCGCGGATTATCAAGATCCCGACTGGCGGCGCGAGGAGCTGTCGGTGCAGAAGCTCGGCACGGCGGCGCAGGGGACCACGCTCGAGAAGATCACTGACGGCCTGACCATCGGCTATCTCGGCCTGCTCGGCCTCGTGCTGCTGGCGCGCGGCGCGCGGGCCCTGCTGGAGCGCCGCGGCGGCATGATCGCGCTGTCCTACGGCAACGGCCGCACGCTGCGGGTACCGAAGGGATTGAGCGTGCTGGAAGCAAGCCTGCGCTACAACGTGCCGCATGCGAGCGTCTGCGGCGGCCGCGCACGCTGCTCGACCTGCCGCATCCGCATCATCGGCGATCACGCAGGATTGCCCGAGCCCTCGCCGCGCGAAGCCTTCGTGCTGCACCGGGTCGGCAATGACGATCCGTCGATCCGGCTGGCCTGCCAGTTGCGGCCCACCGCCGACCTGAATTTCTTCCAGCTGTTCCTGCCGAGCACGACGTCGGCCAACGCGCACGCCGCCAATCCGGCACGGGTCGGCCAGGAGCGCTATCTGGTCAGCATGTTCGTCGACATGCGCGGCTCGACGCAGCTTGCCGAGAAGCGGCTGCCGTTCGACACCGTGTTCATCGTCAACCGCTTCCTCGGCGCGGTGTCGCAGGCGGTGCTGGAGGCAGGCGGGCGGCCCAACCAGTTCATCGGCGACGGCATGCTGGCGCTGTTCGGGCTTGCCACCGACCGGCAGGTGGCCTGCCGCCAGGCGTTGCGCGCGGCGGCGCTGATCGCAACCCATATCGACGAGCTGAACCAGTTCCTGAGCCACGATCTGCGCGAGCCGATCCGCTTCGGCATCGGCATCCATGGCGGCGAGGTGATCGTCGGCGATATCGGCTATCGCGACCACATGGTGTTCACGGCGCTCGGCGATGCCGTCAACGTCGCGGCACGGCTGCAGGACATGACCAAGGCGCTGGCCTGCGAGGCGATCATCTCGGACGAGGTGCGCGTCACCGCCGGGCTGGCCGACGATGCCCTGCCGGCGCAGGAGGTCGCGATCCGCGGCCGCAACGAGCCGATGACCGTGCGCACGGTCGAAAAGACGCAGCTCCTGTCGACGCTGGTCGACGACCGGCGTGCCGTCGCGGCCTGACCGGTTCATCTCCGCTTCAGCCCAATGTGACCTGCCGCACATCCGACGGTGCGTTCAGCAGAGATGCTCGAACGTGCCCGGTGCCGGATGCGACTGACTGGCGATGGGTAACACTGCAACCGCGCCGCGACAGAGCTCAACGCGCATCTGAAGGAGAAGACCATGTTTCGCAAAGTCACGCTCGCTCTCGCCACTGTCGCAACCCTCGGTGCCGCCGCGCTGGCGCCGACCGCAGCTTCCGCCAAGCCGTTCTTCTGGCATCCGCATCACCATCACTTCTGGGGTGGCCCGGGCATTGCCGTCGGCTTCGTCGACTCCGGCTGCTACGCCACCCGCCTGGTGCTGACGCCCTACGGCTATCGCTATCGCACCGTGAACGTCTGCTACTGATCGAACCTTCTACTGGGATGGAAACGCCCCGGTCGTCCACGCGACCGGGGCTTTTCGTTGTTGCGACGCAACGCTGCGAAAGCTCAATTGACTTGCCGTTCCCCGGTGCGACATTTGGACAGCGCGCATTCCGCGATGCGAAGGCGCGCAAGGCGATCTGGGCCTGGTGATGACCGGCTCACGACAGAACAGCTTCGGAGGAAGCGGAATGCTCGATCGACGAGACTTGATGAAGCGCGCCGGATTGGCCGCTTTGGTGACGGGGCTGGGATCAAGGGGCGCATTCGCCCTCGACACCGTGACGCTACCCTTTGGCAATGGCGAGCGGCCGCTGGTGCGCTACCCGCAAAAGCGCCCGATGATCGGCCTGACCGCCCGCCCGCCGCAGCTGGAAACGCCGTTTGCGGTCTTCAACGACGGCCCGATCACGCCGAACAATGCGTTCTTCGTGCGCTATCATCTGGCAGACCTCCCCTACAATCTCGATCCGGACAAGTTCACGCTGGAGATCAAGGGCAAGGTCGACAAGCCGCTGAAGCTGTCGCTGAAGGACATCAGGAAGCTGAAGGCGACCGATATCGTTGCCGTCAACCAGTGCTCCGGCAACAGCCGCGGCTTCTTCAGTCCGCGCGTCGCCGGCGGCCAGCTCGGCAACGGCGCGATGGGCTGCGCGCGCTGGCACGGCGTGCCGCTGAAGACCGTGCTCGACATGGCCGGCGTGCAGGCCGGAGCCAAGCAGGTCACCTTCAACGGCATGGATGGTCCGGTCAGCGACAAGACGCCGGATTTCGTCAAGGCGCTCGACATCGACCACGCACGCGACGGCGAGGTGATGCTGGCCTGGGGCATGAACGGCGAGGACCTGCCGTTCCTCAACGGCTTCCCGCTCCGCCTCGTGGTGCCCGGCTATTACGGCACCTATTGGGTGAAGCACCTCAACGAGATCGCCGTGATCGACAACGTGTTCGAGGGCTTCTGGATGAAGTCCGCCTACCGGATACCGGATACGCCGAACAATGCGGTCGAGCCCGGCACCGCACCGAAGGCGACGATCCCGATCAATCGCTTCACGGTGCGCTCGTTCATCACCAGCGTTGCCGACGGCGCCAAGCTGAAGGCCGGCCGCACCATGTTGCGCGGCATCGCCTTCGACGGCGGTAAAGGCATCAAGGAGGTGATGGTCTCGACCGACGGCGGCAAGAGCTGGACGCCGGCCAAGCTCGGCAAGGACCTCGGCAAATACGCCTTCCGCGAATGGAAGTTGCCGGTGAAGCTCGCGGCCGGTCCCGCAGAGCTGAAGGTGCGCGCCACCAACAATGCCGGCGACACCCAGCCGACGGATCCGTTGTGGAATCCGGCCGGCTATCTGCGCAACGTCGTCGAAACCGTGCGCGTCACCGCAGCGTGAGGAGAAGCATCATGACCAGCAAGCTGCTTCCATCCCTCGCCGCGATCGCCGCGCTGTCGATCGGCGCCGCCATCGCCGCGCCCGTGAACTACACGGTCCCCGAGGAGACCGCGACCTTCAAGCCGGGCCCCAACCTCGAGGTGGTGCAAAACAACTGCACCGCCTGCCACTCGGCCGACTACATCAAGACCCAGCCTCAGGGCGAGAAGTTCAAGAAGGATTTTTGGCAGGCCGAGGTGACCAAGATGATCAAGGTCTACGGTGCGCCGATCGACGAAGCCGACGTCGGCAAGATCGTCGAATACCTCTCCGCGACCTATTGAGACGCCGACGGTCGATCCCCGCGCGCCGGCCGAAAAGGCAGCGCGCGGGACGATCGATCCAGTTCGGTACATTGGAACCGATCCGTTTTTGCAGCGCATCAATTGACCACGAAACGGGCAATCCGGCGTAAAACCCCCGCAAAGCGGGTTGTTTCCGGTCAAAAACACACCGTCGTTTGATCTACCCAGCTTTTTTCAAACTGCTATCCTGTCGTTGCGGACAAGCCGGTTTTGCGGGGACCGACTGGTCTGTTTTCGATTGATTCCGCGGAGACGACTGGAATGCCCAAAGGTACAGTGAAGTGGTTCAACCCGACCAAGGGTTATGGATTCATCCAGCCCGCATCGGGCGGCAAGGACATTTTCGTTCATATTTCAGCAGTTCAGAAGGCTGGCCTTCAGACCCTCAACGAAGGTCAGTCGGTTGAATACGAAGAGATTGCAAATCGCGGCAAGACGTCAGCCGAAAATCTCAAGGTCTAGCGTCACAGCGCCAGATCCGGCGGCGCACTCTCGGACGCCATCCGGGAGTGGGGGCCGATCCACACACCAGACAACGTGACGTTCGGCGGGGCGGGCACGATGCCCGCGCGCCATGGCGTTGAACTATATGGCGTTGAACTATTTCGGCGGCCACCGCTCGCGCGCCGACGACTGCCTTTTGCGCCGGGAAGCGCGCGGCTGCGCATTGCAGCATCACAGGCACGTGCCGCTCTGGCCGTTGCCGCACGGCACCCGCTTCGACAGCTGCTGAACCTTGCGCTTCGACTCGGCCTGCGCCAGCACGTCGAACACGCTTGACGGGGTGAGCTGCGTGGCCTTGCGGAAGTCCTCGGTCGCCTTGTCGACATGGTTGAGCGCCTCATGCGCCTTGGCGCGGGCGAACAGGCCCTCAACCGTCTCCTTCTGCGCAATCGCCCGGTCGAGATCCTCGACCGCCTTGTCGTAGTTGCGCAACGCCGACCAGGTGATGCCGCGCAATGTCAACGCCGGCTGATAATCGGGTCGCGCAGAGAGGATGAAGTTGAGATCCTTCATCGCGTTATCCGGCTTCTTCAGCCCGAGATAGGCCCGGGCGCGCAGCACATGCGGGAAGGCATCGTTGGGCGCCCGCGTGATGATCTGGTCGAAGGCGGCAATGGCGCGGTCGTACTGGGACGAGGTCAACATCGCGAGCCCGCGGCCGAGCTGTGCCGTCGGATTGTTCGGGCTTCGCTCCAGCACAGCGTCAATATCGACCAGTCCCTCATCTGCGCGCCCCTTGAGCATCAACGCGAGGCCGCGCCACGATTTGGCGATCAGATTGGTCGGCACCAGCGCTAGCGCCTGATCGAAATCCAGGAGCGCCTTGTCGAGCTGGTTGAGGCCGATATGAGCGAGCCCACGCTCGGTGAAAGCGAGCGTCTCCTTGGGATTGAGCGAGATCGAATGATCGTAGTCGGCGAGCGCGTCCTGCACCTTGCCGGTGCCGGCCTTGACGAGGCCGCGCGCCAGATACGCCAACGAATTGTTCTGATCGAGCGTGATGGCACGGCCGGCGTCGGCCATCGCTTGATCGAACTGCCGCGTGCCGGCGGCATTGAGCGCGCGGGCCGCCAGCAGCTGCGGATCGTCCGGCTTGACCTTGAGCAGGGCATTGAGATCGTTGCGCGCGTCCGCCGACCGGCCGAGCTTTGAATAGGCCAGTGCACGCAGGCGCAGCGCAGCCTCGTTGCGGGGATCGCCGCCCAGCACCTGGGTGAGATTGGCAACGGCGCCTGCGTAGTTGCCCTGTGCGACGAGCTGCTTGGCCTGCTCGACCTGCTGGTTACCCGCCGCCGGCGCAGCTGGCCGCGCCGGCGACGCGCCTGGAGCCGGTGCGGCCAGCTGCGGCGGCGCGGCGCCGCCTGCTGCCTTGGCGAGTTCGGCCTGCATCGTGGCCGCCTGCTGGCGCTGCAGCTGGATCTCCTTGTTGTCGGGAAGAACCGTCAACAGTCGGTCGAAGTCGACAATCGCGCGGGCATAGTCGCCCTTGGCGCTGTAGAGCTGGGCACGGGCGAAATAGGCGTTGCGCTCGGCCTGCGGCGCCTGCGCGATCGCACGCGAGAAATCCTCGATCGCTTTATCCATGTCGCCCTTGCGGCGATAGGCCTGACCCCGCCAGTAGAACGCATTCGGCGTGCCGGCGTTGACGGCAATCGCGGTGTTGGCGTCGGCCAGCGCCGCATCGGGCTGTCCGGTTTCGACATAGGCCCGCGCACGCCCGACACGGGCAGCGGGAAGATCCTGCCGCAACGTGATCGCCTGGTCGTAATCCGAGATCGCATCGCTCCAGGCGTGCTGGTCGGCGCGCAGATTGCCGCGCGCCAGGAAGCCGAACGGGTTCTTCGGCTCGAGTTCGATCGCGCGATCGAAGTCGGCGCGGGCCTGATCCGCGCTACCCTTGCGTTGCTGGACATAGCCGCGCGCGATCAGCGCCGGCACGAATTGTCCATTCAGCTGCACCGCCGCATCGGCATCGCTGAGCGCCTGATCGATCTTGCCGCGCGCGATGTGAAATCGCGAGCGGCCGGTGAAGGCCTTGGTGCGGTCCTCCGTGGAGCGTGCGGTATCGTTGATGATGCCCGAGCACGCCGCCTCGGCCTTGTCCGTCGGCGGCCCGCTGCAATCCTCGACATCGCCCGCGCGGGCCGGACCGGCGAGCACGGGCCAAAGTAGCAGCGCAAGCGCCAGCAGCTGTGGGAAACGAACGCCGCGGGTGGCGGCATCAATGCAGATCGAACGTGAACGCATATGGTAGCCTCGGGTTGACCGAATGCTGCCGGTGTTAACGCGTCACTTGGTTCTTATGGTGATCGGCACTGAACGTATTTTTTGGAACCATATCGTGCGAAGCTATTGTTCGAATCCTGGCATTCGGTTCCCAGCGTCACGCGGCGCTATCCCTGCGATCAATGAGAATGGAACAGCGCGGAACGCAGCTGCGACGCTCAGCCGTTCAATCTTCCGTCACCCATTTGGCGACGGTCATGACATCAGGCGGTTGCAGATAGCCGCGGGGCCAGAGATCGACCGCCCATTCCACCTTGGTCGCGCGCTCGACGAGAACGGCGGTGTTGTGCGGCGTTTGCGCCAACGAAAATCCGCGGTAGTGGGGATCCCCGACGTCATGAAACCTGAACAGGTTCCACGCCTGCATCACCAGCATCAGGCTGGTCGTGTTCCGCGTCGTGTCCCAGCAATCATAATTGTGTTTGTCGTCGTTGGCGCGGAAATCCGCTTTCGCCACGCGCTTGTCGGTGCCGAGGATCGGCCCCATGCGCCGGTCGAACCAGATCACGGCCTTTTGCACGGCCGCGCGTTCGGCGGCGGCATTGGCGCGGCCCGTTGCCATGATCTTGGCCAGGGCCGCCCGGTCGGCTGCGCTGAAGTCGAGCATCTCGCGACGCCGGCAGACGAAGCCGTAACAGACGGTCATCCCCGTCGCCGACGGCGGATAGATCGAGACCGAGGTGTAGAGCTGCAGGATGCCGGAGCTGAGCTCGGCCGCGCGGGCCGGCATGGCCGACGGCAACGACAGCATGAGCACAGCAAGCGCGCCGGCAAATCCGGCCCGCTTCATTCGTATCGGCTGATCAGCGTCTTTCATGAACCACCGCCCCAACTCGACCAAAGGATTATCGCGGGCGTGTCGCGATGCCAAGACATCCGGCGCATGGCTGTGGATCAGACCGGCAGCGGCGCGTCGCGCTTGACTTCCTCCATCACCGCGTAGGTTCGCGTCTCGCGCACACCCGGCAGCGCCAGCAGGGTCTCGCCGAGAAACCTGCGATAGGCGGTCATGTTGGCGACCCGCGCCTTGACCAGATAGTCGAAGCCGCCGGCCACCATGTGACACTCGAGCACTTCCGGCGCGGTCTGGACCGCCCTGGCGAACTTCTCGAATACATCGGGCGTGGTCTTGTCGAGCAGCACCTCGACAAACACCAGCAGACCAAGCCCGAGCCGGTGCGGATTGAGCCGGGCGCCATAGCCCTCGACGAAGCCGTCGCGCTGCAGCCGCTTCAACCGTTCGCCGACCGAGGTCGGCGACAGGCCGATCCTTTCCGCCAACTCCACATTGGCAATCCGGCCATCCCCTTGCAGGATCGAGAGGATTTTGCGGTCAGTCTTGTCGATTTCTGTCATATCTACGGTAATTCTCGAATTGATCCTGATTTTCTAAGGCAAATCTGCTAATTTGTCTATCGAACTACAGTTCACTAACGCGTACGTGTTCCCACACAATCTCAAGGAACCGCCATGCCAGACCCGTTGCCGCTCCCGCCCCCGTTCAGCGCGCCGTATGCGCCAGACGACAGCGCCATCGCCGCCCGCCTGCGCCAGGACGCGACGCTCGGCGCGGAGGCGGAGGCACGGATCGACCGCACCGCGACGCGCCTGATCGAGGCGATCCGGGCCAATGACGATCCGCTCGGCGGGGTCGAGGACATGTTGCGGGAGTTCGCGCTGTCGACCAAGGAGGGGCTGGCGCTGATGGTGCTGGCGGAGGCGCTGCTGCGGGTACCGGACGCGCGTACGGCCGACCAGTTCATCGAGGACAAGCTCGGTCAGGGCGACTTCGTCAACCACGAGACCAGATCGAGCGCGTTCCTGGTCAACGCCTCGGCCTGGGCGCTCGGCATGTCGGCGCGCGTGATCCAGCCCGGTGAGACGCCGCAGGGCACGATCGGGCGGCTGACGAAGCGACTCGGTGCGCCGGCGGTGCGCGCCGCGACACGGCAGGCGATGCGGCTGATGGGTAGCCATTTCGTGCTCGGCGAGACCATCGAGGCGGCGCTGTCGCGCGCGCAATCGCACACGGCGCGCGGCTCGCGCTATTCGTTCGACATGCTCGGCGAGGGTGCGCGCACCGCCGACGATGCCCATCGCTATTTCGAATCCTACGCCCGCGCGATCGAGGCGATCGGCAAGGCGGCCGGCGACCAGCCCCTGCCCGACCGGCCCGGCATCTCGGTGAAACTCTCCGCGTTGCACCCACGCTTCGAGGCGGTGAGCCACACGCGGGTGATGACCGAGCTGGTGCCGCAACTGATCGATCTCGCGCGCCGCGCCAAGGCATTCGACCTCAACTTCACCGTCGATGCCGAGGAGGCCGACCGGCTGGAGCTGTCGCTCGACGTCATCGCCGCCGCATTCGCCGACCCTTCGCTCGCCGGCTGGAGCGGCTTTGGCCTCGCGATCCAAGCCTATCAGAAGCGCGCCGCCGCCGTCATCGACTATGTCGACGCGCTGACGCGTGCGCTGGATCGCAGGATGATGGTGCGCCTGGTCAAGGGCGCCTATTGGGACACCGAGATCAAGCGCGCACAGGAGCGGGGGCTCGACGGCTATCCGGTGTTCACCCGCAAGGCGATGACCGACATGAACTACGTCGCCTGCGCGCGCAAGCTGCTGGCGCTGCGGCCGCGGCTGTTTCCGCAATTCGCCACCCACAACGCGCTGACGGTCGCGACCATCCTCGAACTCGCCGACGATTCCTTGAGCTTCGAATTCCAGCGGCTGCACGGCATGGGCGAGGCACTCTACGCCCAGCTCGGCGAGGACAGGCCGGAGATCGCCCACCGCACCTATGCGCCGGTCGGCAGCCACCGCGACCTGCTCGCCTATCTGGTGCGGCGGCTGCTCGAGAACGGCGCCAACTCGTCCTTCGTGGCACTGGCCGCGGACAATCGTGTGTCCATCCTGGACCTGCTGCGCCGCCCAGCCGAGATCATCGGCGCTGACGACAAGGCGTCGCACGCAGCGATTCCGTTGCCGGCCGAGCTTTATCGGCCGCAGCGCGAGAATTCGCACGGCATCGAGTTCGGCGAGCGCAAGGCGCTCGACACGATGACATCGGCGATCGCGGCCGAGCGGAACGTCCCGCCTTCCGTCACCCCATCAACCACCGAGCAGGCGAATGCCGCCGTTGCCGCGGCGCGCCGCGGCTTCAAGGCCTGGAACGCCACGCCGGCGACAAAACGCGCGGCGATCCTGGACAAGGCCGCCGACCTGCTCGAGCAGCGCCGCGCCCATTTCCTCGCTCTGCTGCAAAGCGAGGGCGGCAAGACGCTCGACGACGCGCTATCGGAAGTGCGCGAGGCGATCGACTTCTGCCGCTATTATGCCGCGCTGGGGCAAAAGCTGTTCGGCGAAGGCGAGACGATGCCCGGCCCGACCGGCGAAAGCAATGTGCTGGAGCTGCACGGCCGCGGCGCGTTCGTCGCGATCTCGCCGTGGAATTTCCCGCTCGCGATCTTCCTCGGCCAGGTGACGGCGGCATTGATGGCGGGCAATGCGGTGATCGCAAAGCCGGCCGAGCAGACGCCGCGCATCGCAGCCGAAGCGGTTGCCCTGCTGCATCAGGCCGGCGTGCCGCCATCGGCGCTGCATCTGGTCCAGGGCGAGGGCGCGGTCGGCGCCGCGCTGGTGGCGCATCCCGCCATTGCCGGGGTCGTCTTCACCGGCTCGACGGAGGTCGCGCGGTCGATCAACCGCACGCTCGCGGCCAAGGACGGCCCGATCGTGCCGCTGATCGCGGAAACCGGCGGCATCAATGCCATGATCGTCGATGCCACCGCGCTGCCCGAGCAGGTCGCCGACGACGTCGTGACCTCGGCGTTCCGCTCCGCCGGCCAGCGCTGCTCGGCGCTGCGGCTGTTGTTCGTACAGGACGACGTCGCGGACCGCATGATCGAGATGATCGCCGGCGCCGCGCGCGAATTGAAGATCGGTGACCCCTCCGAACCGTCGACGCATATCGGACCGGTGATCGATGCCGACGCCAAGCAGCGGCTCGATGCGCATATCGCGCAAATGAAGCAGGAGGCGCGCGTGCATCTCGCCGGCGAGGCGCCGGCAGGCAATTTCGTCGCGCCGCACATCTTCGAGCTGTCGGCGGCCGGGCAATTGAAGGAAGAGGTGTTCGGCCCGATCCTGCACGTGGTGCGCTACCGCGCCGACAAGCTCGGCGAGGTGCTGAGCGCGATCGAGACGACCGGCTTCGGGCTGACGCTCGGCATCCATTCCCGCATCGACGACACGATCGAGCACGTGATCGACCGCCTCCAGGTCGGCAATATCTATGTCAACCGCAACATGATCGGCGCGGTGGTCGGCGTGCAGCCGTTCGGCGGCAGCGGTCTTTCCGGCACCGGCCCCAAGGCCGGCGGTCCGCATTACCTCGCGCGCTTCGCCACCGAGCAGACGATCACCATCAACACCGCCGCCGCGGGCGGCAATGCGGCGCTGATGGCGGGGGTGGAGTAATACTCATCACCGACATGTCATTCCGGCATGGTGCATGGGCGCCAGGTCCGGAATGACTTGGTTGCATCGTGCCCCCCAGATGGGTCAAATGGCGGTCCGATCGGGATCATTGCTTGCGATAATTCCAGCTACCGGAAAAACACCAACAAGCGCCACGGGAGCGACGGCACGATGGAAAAAGGCATTTTTGACGGGCTCAAGGTCCTGGACTGCGCGAGCTTCATCGCGGCACCCGCGGCCGCCACCGTGCTGTCCGACTTCGGCGCCGACGTCATCAAGATCGAGCCGCCCGGCGCCGGCGATCCCTATCGCAATCTGCCCAATCTGCCCGGCTATCCATCGAGCGAGCACAATTTCGCGTGGATGCTGGAGGCCCGCAACAAGAAGAGCCTCGCGCTCGACCTCACCAAGCCTGACGCGCAACAGGTGCTGTACAAGCTCGTCGCCGAGGCCGACGTGTTCATCACCAACATGCCGCCGCAGGTGCGCCAGAAGCTCGGCATCACCTACGACCATCTTGCCCATCTCAACGACCGGCTGATCTACGCGTCCTTCACCGGCTATGGCGAGAGGGGCGAAGAGGCCAACAAGCCCGGCTTCGACTCCAACGCCTATTGGGCCCGCTCCGGCCTGATGGATCTGGTGCGCGCCGACGAGGAGACCACGCCGGCCCGTTCCGTCGCCGGCATGGGCGATCATCCCTGCGCGATGGCGTTCTACGGCGCGATCGTCACCGCGCTGTTCCAGCGCGAGAAGACCGGCAAGGGCTCGCACGTCTCGACCAATCTGATGGCCAACGGCGTCTGGGCCAATGGCGTGCTGGCGCAGGCCAAGCTCGCCGGCGCCAAGTTCAAGAAGCGCAAGCCGCGCGAAGAGGCGCTGAACGCGGTCACCAACCACTACAAGTGCAAGGACGGCCGCTGGCTGATCCTGTCGCTGCTCAACGAAGACCGGCAATGGCCGACGCTGGCGCGCTGCATGGGCCGCGAGGACCTCGTCGCCGATCCCCGCTTCGCCACCAAGGCGGACCGCCATGCGCGCTCGGTCGAGCTGATCAAGATCTTCGACGAGGTGTTCGCCGGCAAGGACCTCGCCGAATGGCGCAATATCCTCGACGGCAATGGTCTCGTGTTCGGCGTCGTCGGCATCCTCGACGACATCCCGAACGACAAGCAGATGATCGAGAACGAGGTGCTGGTGCGGTTCGAGAACGACACCATGCTGACTGTCAACAGCCCGATCTTCATCGACGGCGCGAGGAAGGTGCAGCCGCGCAAGCCGCCCGAGGTCGGCGAGCATTCCGACGAAATCCTGCGCCAAGCCGGCTACGACGAGGCCACGATCCAGAAGCTGCGCGCGTCAGGCGCGGTGGCGTAGCGGATCGATCTCCGTCGAGCGTCGCTTCAGCGCTTCATCCAGGCCCAGACCAGGGCCACCACAATGATGCCGAGGATGACCGCGAGCCCGATCGCCCAGCTGCTGACGCGGACGGCGCTGACCGCCTGACGCTCGGCCTCGTTGGCCGCGATCTCGCGGTCGCGCTGCTTGTCGTCCTCGGGAGCACTCATCGGCCGGTCTCCGCTCAAGGCTGGGCTGTCCGGGGCGTGGTCGCGACGCGGAATGTAGCATCAAATAATGACGCGCAGCCGCTTCGGTTCCGGCGGAAATCACCGCCCCTTCACGAAGCACATGCCGATGTGCGAGGCCTTCCCGGCCACCTGGCAGGCAAGGCCGTCGGCGCAGGTCCAGCCGCGGAAACTGCGGTCGCTCTCGGCGGGCCTCGCGCCCGGCAGATAGCAATGCGCGCCCCAGCCGTCGCTGTATTCGGTGCCGGCAAGCTCGGTGCTGCCGCGCAGCTGCGGCCGGTTGGAGAAGCCGCGCGAAAAGTCCGGCGCCTTGCCGTCGCGGAAGCTTGCAAGGATATCGCGGCGGCGAGGCTGGTCGCCGAAGAAATGCGGCGAGGCCGGCACCACGGTGGAGTTCGACGGCTTAGCCGCCATCCAGTCGACGCCGGGAAAATGGAAGCCGCCGATGCCGCGGGTCTGGTGACAGCCGGCGCAGGTGACATCGTTGAGGCGCCGCTCGAAGCCGGCCAGCGACTGGATATTCTGCAGCTTTGTTCCGTCGGCCGCAGCCTTCTGCAGGGCGCCGACGACGTCACCATCGGAGAACACCGCATTGCCGGCCGTGCCCTCGCCCTGCACCATGCCGAACTCGGGCTCCGGCTCGCTGACATCGAAACCGGTCGGCGTTGGCGCGACTGCTGCGGTCGCGAGGAAGCGATCGGGGATCAGCAAGGTGCCGCGATCGAGCTCGGCAAAATGCTTGGGGTCAAGCAGCCACGCCTTGAAGTCGCGCCTCAGTGCCCCGTCCGCCAGAATGCGGTCGCGATCGATCTGGTTCTCCAGCGGCGCTTCGGCAAACCGCTTTGCCGCGCCGTCATAATCGAACACTTTGAGCAGATAGTCGGTGCGGAAATCGCGCACCGCGGATTTCGGCGCGTGCGCGATCTGCAGATTGGTCTCGATACGATCGATATTGCGCGCATCGATCAGGTCGAGCGGACCATCCTTGCCGAGCAACTTCTCTATCGCCGGCGGCGCGCTGCCGGTCGCGAGCCAGCGTCGCGCGATTTCGCGGCAGCCGAGCGATGCGTCGTTGCCGTCGCCCTTCGCCTTCAGCACGAGGTTCAGCGTCATCGGCAGCCGTTGCGACACCGCGTTCTCGCCGATCGGCGGCACATCGGTACGGGTCAGCCGGTAGATCAGCCGGATCTCGCCGCAATCTTTCGGCGCCACATAGGCGCGGTCCATGCGGTTGACGATGCCTGACAGCACGAAGCGGACGTCGGGGGATTCAAGCAGCGCCCGGTCGAACAGCTGAAACGCAAAGCCGTCGCCGACGCCAATGTTCTCGTTCGGCAGGCTTGCCTTATGTTTTGCGACGTAGCGATCGAATTCGCGATCCAGCGCCTCGCGCACCGGAACCATCGCGGCGAGCCCGAACAGATCACGGTTGGACAGCGGCGTGTCGGCGGAACGCTCCGGCGCGAGCATCCGGCCGAGGTTGAAGCGGCCGTGATCGAGCTCGCGCAGGATGGCGGGATCGATGACCGCCGCGCCGCGCTCGAGCGCGCGATCCTCGGCGGCACGTGCAGGCGCGGCGCTGCAGAGCAGAACGGACATCACCAGAAGGCATTTCAGCGCGCGGCTCATGCCCCCACTAACACCGCGCGGCAAACCCTATTCAAGAAAAAAGGCGCTTCACATCGTGGTGAAGCGCCTTGGTGTTGTCGTGTTGCGGAGATCATAGCGTTTTCGAGCGAAGTGGACCCCGGTTCGCGTGAAGAAAACGCGTCCAAACGATGAGCTAGAGCTTCGGTTCTGATTCAATCAGAACCGAAAATGCTCTAGCGCGAAACGATCAGGCCCTTGCTGGTGACGACCACCCAACGGCCATCCTGCTTACGGATGGCGTCGACACGGCCGAGGCCCGGGACGGGGTCGCCGGCGTAAACCTCGTAGATGCCGCCGCGGCCTTCGATCAGCGCGCCGCCATTGCCGACGTCGCGCAGCGACCAGCCGTCGACCACCGGCAGGCGGCCGACCTCGGGCCTGGGGGCGGGCGGCGCCGCCGCGGCAGTCGCCGGGGTGATCGAGCCCGTGACCTCGCGGGCGGGCGTCGCCGCGGCGACGGTGGTCTGCGGCGCGGCGCGGAGCTTGTCGACCGCCTCGCTGAGCTTGTTGAGCTTGGCCATCGGCTCGGCCTGGGCCTTCTCGACCTTCTCGATCCGGTCATTGGTCTTGCTGAACTGAGCCTGGCCGGCCTTGGCGGTCTGCTCGACGCTGGCCTTCAGCGCGGCGACATCGGATTCGATCCGGGCGAGCGCGGCATCGGCCGCCTCCTTGTTGGCGGCGGCGTCCTTGGCAGCCACATCCCTGACGGAGGCAGCAGCGGGGGCGGCGAGATGGCCCAGCCCCGCGGTCGCGAGCGCACCGCCGATGGCGCCGGCCACGGTCGCCAGCGCGATCACCGCGGCCATCGCGCCGATCCGGCGCGTGCCGGCCGGCTTGCCCGCCGCCTTGGCCGCCTGTTCGGCGCCTGGCCTGGATGCCGTCGCCTCATGGTCCCAGGTGCGGTCACCCGGCGCCATGATCATCAGCTTGCCCGGAAAATGCGGCTCTTCCCGCTTGCCGGTCGCGACCCTGGGCACGTCCATATTGGTCGGCTCGACCTTGGCCTCGACCTTCGGCTCGATCATGGACTCGATCTTGGGCTCGATCTTGGGCGGTTCAACCTTCGAGGGTTCAACCTTGGGAGCGTCCATCCGGGGCCCGTCCGCCTTTGGCGACGTCTCTTCCTGCTCGGGCGCAAGTCGGGGAGCTTCGACACCGGTCGCGGCCATCACGGGCTCGCTTTTCGCCGCCATTTCGGCGCCGGTTTGACCGCTGACCGGCTCGCTCTGCTGCTCACTCACGTTCAAAGTCTCCAGACTAGGTTGACAATTCGGTAACTTTTATTGCTTGCGAAATGGTTACCCCGCTCCGCCATTACCTAAATTTTAGGGAGTTTTCCGGGCCGGATTTGGGCGATGCTGCCCTGCGGCAATCTGCGCCGCTTCCGTTTGCGCGCGGCGCTTTCCCGATTAACATACCGTCATCTTCCAGCCAGAAGGCAGGAGAGCACCATGACGATCGAGAAATGCATCAAGGAATTTGGTGTCGATGACGTCATCTTTGAGGAAGGCTCGACCGGCCGCGAGCTGTTTGTCGTGCTCGACGGCAAGGTCGACATCGCCAAGATCGATCGCGGAAACAAGACTGTTATCGTCAGCCTCGGCAAGGGCGAGTTCTTCGGCGAGATGGCCGTGATCGACGGCTCGGCGCGCTCGGCGACCGCGATCGCTTCCGCGCCCGCAACGCGGGTGATGCGGATCAACCACGCCCGCTTCGTCTACCTGGTCAGCCAGCAGCCGGCGTTCGCGCTGATGGTGATGGATGCGCTCTCGAAGCGCCTGCGCGCATCCAACGCGGTGACTTACCGGACGGCGGCAACCCCATGAGCGACCGCAAGCCAAGCCCGTTCAAGACGCTGTTCGACGCCGAGGTCGCAACGCTGATCCAGGCCGCCGACGACGTCTATCAGATCCGCTTCAAGAACCGTGCGGCGAACGCCTATCTGGTGCGCGGCAGCAAGCGGACCATCATGATCGACGTCGGACTGTCGAGCAATTATCCGTCGCTCGTCGCCTGTCTCAACCATCTCGGGGTGACGCCCGAGATGATCGACATGGTGGTGCTGAGCCATGAGCATCTCGACCACATCGGCGCGGCGTACCATTTCCACGGCAGCGCCTACATCGCCGCGCACCGGCTCGCCGCCAACAAGATCATGCTGCGCGACGATTTCTCGATGCTGCGCAAGATGTTCAACGAGCCGAACGTGCCGATCGATATCGACATCTGGCTCGAGGAAGGCAACCTGATCGACCTCGGCAATTTTCGCCTCAACGTGATGTACACGCCCGGCCACACCTCGGCCTGCATCACGCTGTTCGACCAGGACAAGGGCCTGCTGTTCGCCGCCGACACGCTGATGCCCGGCGGCGTGATGGGCGGCGTGTTCGGCTCCGGCTCGATCGCCGACTACATCCAGTCGCTGGAGCGGCTGAAGGGCCTCAACTCGAAGATCCTGCTGTCGGGACATGGCCGGCTGTCCGATACACCACAGGACGATGTCCGGATCGCGCTGCAGCGCTCGCACGGCCTGCTCGAGGACACCGCGCAACTGTTCGACGCGCTCGATGCGCGCTCGAATTTCGAGCCGATCATGCAGTCGGTGCGCGACCTCAACAAGCTCGACGATTGAGCTCAGTTCCTCCCCGTCGTTGCGAGCCAACGGGTCGCAATGACGTTCGGGCGACCGAGCGCCTTCACATTTGACAAATCCGCGCGCGGCCTGTTCAACAGCGGCAACAACAACGCTGAAGAAACGGGAGCGAGGATCATGAAGCTTTACGACTCGATCGGACCCAATCCGCGCATCGTGCGCATGTTCATGGCGGAGAAGGGCATCGAGATACCCAAACAGGCCGTCGACCTGCGCAAGGGCGAGAACCGCGAGACGGAACACCTGAAGCGCAATCCGCACGGCCAGATGCCGGCGCTCGAGCTCGACTGCGGCAACTTCCTCTCCGAGATCACGGCGATCTGCGAATATCTCGAGGAGAAGCACCCCTCGCCCGCGATGATCGGCACCACGCCGGAAGAGCGCGCGGAATGCCGGATGTGGACGCGCCGCGTCGATCTCAACATCGCCGAGCCGCTCGCCAACGGCTACCGCTTCGGCGAAGCGCTGAAATTCTTCGAGAAGCGCATTCCCGTTGCGCCCGAAGCCTCACCCGGCCTGAAGATGATCGCCGCCAACCGTATCAAGTGGCTGAACGACCAGATGGCCGACGGCCGCGACTACATCTGCGGCAAGCGCTTCACGCTCGCCGACATGCTGCTCTATTGCTGGCTCGATTTCGGCAACCAGGTCGGCCAGCCGCTGGACCAGTCGAACGCCAACATCGTTGCCTGGTTCAACCGCGTCGGCGCGCGGCCATCGGTGAAGGCGTAGACGCTCTCTCTACCGTCATTCCGGGGCGCGCGTAGCGCGAACCCGGAATCTCAAGCCATTACCTCTGGATTCCCCGATGCGCGATTGCGCATCTGAGGGTCGATGCTCTCGCATCGCCCCGGAATGACGAACTCAAATCACCACCGGCTTATCCGGCAGCTCATTCGGGCCGGCCGGAGGCGGGAAATGCTTTGCCAGCTCGCGCGACACCGCCTCGATCCCCTTGATCACGCCCTGCTCGAAGTGGCCGGCCCGGAAATCCGTTTCCATCGTGCGGCAGATCGCCTCCCAGCCGGCATGGCCGACCTTCGCGTCGATGCCGCGGTCGGCGACGATCTCGACGTCGCGGTCGGCGAGCAACAGATAGATCAGGACGCCATTGTTGTGATCGGTGTCCCAGATCCGCAAATGCGAGAACACGTCGAGCGCGCGCTCCCGTGCAGGCTGATTGCGGAACAGCGGCACACCGTCGAGCGCGCCCTCGACGACGAAACGGATCTGGCCGGAATGAGTGGCCTCGCCGGCCTTGATCGCTCGCTCGATGGCGTCGAGCACGCGCGGCGGAAAATCACGCCGCACCCGCCAGCGGTGTTCGAGCAGATGCTTGCCGATGCGCTTGATGCCCATGCCTACCAGCTCCCCGAGGCGCCGCCGCCGCCGAAGCTGCCGCCTCCGCCGCTGAAGCCGCCGCTATCGCTCGAGCTCGAGCCGCTGCTCCAGCCCCCGCCGCCGGACCAGCCGCCGGAATAACCGCCGCCGCGCCGGTACGGTCCCGAGCCTGCCGCCGGACCGCCGAAGTTCAATCCGCCGAAGATCAGCGCCGCGACGGCGGCGAACAGGCCGACCACCAGCGCCGTGGCGAGCGAGCCGGCTACCATCCAGGTGAAGACGCCGACGACACCGCCGGTCGCGACCGAGCCCAACAACCGCCCCAGTATCCCGCGCAACACGCCGGCCACGATGATGACGATAAAGATCGTCACCGGATTGGCGAAGTCGACCAGGTTCGGCCCTTGCCAATGCTCGGGCTCCGGCGCCGGCAATTGCTCGCCATCGATCAGGCGGATCATCCGGTCGACGCCGGCCGAGATGCCGCCGGCGAAATCGCCGGCCTTGAATTTCGGCGTGATGTCTTCGTCGATGATGCGATGGGTGACGGCATCGCTCAGCACGCCTTCGAGGCCATAGCCGACCTCGATGCGCAAGTGCCGGTCGTTCTTGGCGACGACAAGGAGCGCACCGTCGTCGACCTTCTTGCGCCCGATCTTCCAGGCCTCGGCCACGCGGATCGAGAATTGCTCGATGGTTTCCTCGCCCGTGGTCGGCACGATCAAGACCGCGATCTGGCTGCCCTTGCGGGCCTCCAGATCCTTCAGCCGGTCGGTCAGCGTCGCGACATCGCTCGCCGACAGCGTCCCGGTCTGGTCGACGACGCGGCCGGTGAGCGGAGGCACCGCGACCTCGGCCCACGCCGGGCACACGAAGCCCAGCAGGAAAGCGAGCAGGATGACGCGTGCGGCGGTCATCGCGATGCGCGCGCGCCGGCGCTATTTCGACGGCGCGGGGGCCGGTGACGGATTATTGAAATCGACCTTCGGCGCGGTCGATATTTCCTTTTCATTGTCGACCGTGAAGTTGGGCTTCTCCTTGTAGCCGAACGCCATCGCGGTCAGATTGTTCGGGAAGGTGCGGATGCCGACGTTGTAGTCCTGCACTGCCTTGATGTAGCGATTGCGCGCCACGGTGATGCGGTTCTCGGTGCCCTCGAGCTGCGCCATCAGATCGCGGAACAGCGCGTCCGATTTCAGCTGCGGATAATTTTCAGTCACGACCAGCAGCCGCGACAGCGCGCTGGTCAATTCTCCCTGCGCCTGTGTGAACTTCTGGAACGCGGCCGGGTCGTTGAGCACCTCGGGCGTTGCCTGGATGCTGCCGACCTTGGCGCGCGCGTTGGTGACGCCGAGCAGCACGTCCTTCTCCTGCTGCGCAAAGCCTTTCACGGAGTTGACCAGGTTGGGCACGAGATCGGCGCGCCGCTGGTACTGGTTCACCACCTCCGACCAGCTCGACTTGACCTGCTCGTCACTGGTCTGGATCGCGTTGTAGCCGCAGTTGGTCAGGCTCAATGTCGCCAGCGCTGCGAGCACGGTCCAAAGCTTGCGCATGAAGATGGTCCTCCCCGGGTGGATTCTGCGTCAGCGTAACAGATTTTCGCCGGATAATCCCGTGCGGCGGATTTCGCGGCTTCTTTTGCGGATGATGACGCTTGCCTATCCCTGCCCGCGCCGTTCATCATGGCGAAAAAATCGATCGCGGGAGGATCCATTGGCGTCTGAACAATTCGAGACGATTGTTGTCGAACGGCCCGAGCCCGCGATTGCGCGGATCGTGATGAACCGCCCCGAGGCCCGCAACGCCCAGAACCTGCAGATGACCTACGACCTCAACGCCGCCTTCGACCGGGCGGTGCAGGACGACGCGGTCAAGGTCATCATCCTCGCCGGCAACGGCCCGCATTTTTCGGCCGGTCACGATCTCAGGCCAGGGGCCAAGAACCAGGCCGGTGCCGATTTCCCGCCAGTCGGAAATTGGGGCGGCTTCGCCGAGCCGAACGCCCATGGCCGCTTCGCGCGCGAGCAGGAGATCTACCTGCAGATCACAAGGCGCTGGCGCAATTTGGCAAAGCCGACCATCGCCGAGGTACACGGCAAGTGCATCGCCGGCGGACTGATGCTGGCCTGGGCCTGCGACCTGATCGTTGCCAGCAACGATGCCGAGTTCTGTGACCCCGTGGTGACGATGGGCGTCTGTGGCGTCGAGTGGTTCGTGCATCCCTGGGAGCTCGGCGCGCGCAAGGCCAAGGAGATGCTGTTCACCGCCGACGTCTGGAACGCCAACGAGGCGCATCGCCTCGGCATGGTCAATCACGTGGTGCCGCGCGGCGATCTCTCATCCTTTACGCTGGCGCTGGCGCGGCGGATCGCCGCAAAGCCCGCCTTAGCGCTGAAGCTTTCCAAGGAGGCGGTGAACCGCTCGATCGACATCATGGGGCAGCCCGCCGCGATCGATCAGGCCTTCGCGCTGCATCAGCTCTGCCACGCCCACAACCTTCAGGAATTCGGCATGGTGGTGGACCCCGCGGGTCTGCATCCCTCCGTCAAGAAAACCGCCAACGTGTAGCAAGCCAGATGGACCTCACCCTCAGCGACGAGCAGCGCCTGCTGCGCGAAAGTGCCGACCGCTTCGTGGCGGAAACCTTTAACCCCGAGCATCGCAAGAAATCGGCGAACGATCCGCTGGGCTATTCGCCCGCGATCTGGAAACAGTTCGCCGAGCTCGGCTGGCTGGCGCTGCCGATCAGCGAAGCCCATGGCGGGCTCGGCGGCGGCGCGATCGAGATCGGACTGTTGATGGAAGCATTCGGCCGCGGGCTGGTGTCCGAGCCGTTCCTCTCCACGGTCGTGATCGGCGCCGCGCTGGTTGCCGAATGCGGCACCGAGACGCAGAAGCAGGCGATCCTGCCTGACGTTGCCGAGGGCAAGCTTACGCTCACCTTCGCGCATTCCGAGCGCGCCGCGCGCTTCGATCTCGCCCATGTCGACACCACGGCCGGCAAGACCGCCGACGGCTGGCGCCTGAACGGCAGCAAGATCGCCGTGCTCGACGGCGCGGCAGCCGACCAGATCATCGTCTCGGCCCGTATCGCCAACGCCAATGGTGCGTCCGGCAAGCTTGGCCTGTTCCTGGTGCCGGCGAAAACGCCCGGGCTCACTCTGCGCGACTACGCGCGGCTCGGCGGCGGGCGCGGCTGCAATCTCGATCTGAAGGATGTGCAATTGCCCGCCGATGCGCTGCTCGGCGACGGCAGCGATGCGCTGCCCGCGATCGAAACCGTGGTCGACCGCGCGATGGCCGCGCTCGGCGCGGAGGCGTCGGCATCATGCAGACGCTGCTCGACACCACGCTCGAATACACCAAGATCCGCAAGCAGTTCGGCCGGCCGCTATCGGCCAACCAGGTGATCCGCCATCGCCTCGCCGACGTGGCGATGCAGGTCGACGAGGCGCGCTCGATGGCGTTGCGCGCCGCGCTGATGGCCAATGCCGAGCCTGTGGCCCGCAGCCGTGCGGCGTCCGGCGCCAAGGCGAAGATCGGCAAATGCGCGCGCTTCGTCGCCGAACAGGCGGTGCAGCTGCACGGCGCGATGGGCGTCACCGAGGAGCTCGACATCGGCGCCTATTTCAAGCGGCTGCTCGCCTTCGACACGCTGTTCGGCAACAGCGCCCATCATTATCGCCGCCACGCCGCGCTCAGCGGCCGCGCCCACGCCTAACGGAGAGCGCACCATGGATCTCACCTTCAGCGCCGAGGAACGCGCTTTCGAGCAGGAAGTCCGCGATTTCATTGCCGGGAGCCTGACGCCGGAGATGAAGCGCGCCACCGCGCTGACGCCATCGGTGTTCTCCGACCCCGATATCGGCATGGCCTGGCAGCGCGCGCTGCACAAGAAGGGCTGGGGTGCGCCGGGCTGGCCGGTGGAACATGGCGGACCGGACTGGACGCCGGCACAGCGCTGGATCTTCGAGGCCGAATGCGCCCGCGCCGGCGTGCCCAATGTCAACGTGATGGGCGTCAAGATGGTCGGCCCCGTCATCATCGGCTTCGGCTCGCCCGAGCAGCAGAACTTTTACCTCCCGCGGATTCTCTCCGGCGAGGATTACTGGTGCCAGGGCTATTCCGAGCCGGGCTCGGGCTCCGACCTCGCCTCGCTGAAAACGCGCGCGGTGCGCGACGGCGACGACTACATCATCAACGGCACCAAGATCTGGACCACGCACGCCCACCACGCCAACCGCATGTTCGCGCTGGTGCGCACCAGCGACGGCGAGCGGCAGCAGGACGGCATCAGCTTCATCCTGATCGACATGAAGGCGCCGGGTATCACCACGCGCCCGATCCTGACCATCGGCGGCGACCACGAGGTCAACCAGGTGTTCTTCGACGACGTCCGCGTTCCCGTCGTCAATCGCGTCGGCGAGGAAGGCAAGGGCTGGACCTACGGCAAATATCTGCTCGAATTCGAGCGCGGCTCCGGCATCGCGTCGGCCAAGCTGCGCGAGGCGCTGAAGACGATCACCGATCTCGCTGGCTCCGAGGTTACCGGCCGCGCCATCGAGGATCCCGATATCGCGGTCCGGATGTCGGAGGTCGAGGTCGATATCGACGCGCTCGAGATGACCGAGCTCAGGGTGCTGTCGGCGCTGCAGACCGGGCAGAATCCCGGCGCGGTGTCGTCACTGATCAAGCTCCGCGTCAGCGAGATCCGCCAGGCAGTGACGCGGCTCGGCGTCGACGTGATCGGCCAGGACAGGCTTGCCGTCGAGCCGGCGCGGCCGTTCTACCGGCTCAACCACGAGCCGGCGATCCCCGAAGAACTACTGCCGGTGGTGCCGGAATATCTCAACGGCCGCGCCTATACGATCTTCGGCGGATCGTCCGAGATCCAGCGCGACATCATCGCGAAGATGGTGCTGGGGCTGTAGCCCCGTCGTTCCGGGGCATCGCAAAGCGATGAACCCGGAACCTCGAAGTTGTGGCGCGAGATTCCGGGTTCGCGCTGGCGCGCGCCCCGGAATGACGGCTAAGCGGCCGTCACCTTGGCGTCGCGGATCGCCTGCCAAATCTTCGACGGCGTCAGCGGCGTGTTCAGCTGGGTGATCCCGACCTCGCTCAGCGCATCCATCACGCCGTTGGTGATGCAGGGCGGCCCGCCGATCGCGCCGGACTCGCCGCAGCCCTTGGCACCCAGCGGATTGGTCTTGCACGGCGCCGAGCCATCGAGCGTCACCGTGATCGGCGGAATGTCATCCGCGCGCGGGATGCAATAGTCCTGATAGCTCGCGGTCAGCAGCTGGCCTTCCTCGCTGTAGGCCACGCCTTCGTACAACGCCTGGCCGATGCCCTGGACAACGCCGCCATGCACCTGCCCCGTCACCAGCATCGGATTGACCGCGACGCCGACGTCATCGACCGTGGTGTAGCGCACCACCCGCGTGACGCCGGTCTCGGGATCGATCTCGACCTCGCAGATATGGGTGCCGTTCGGCCAGCTCGGCCCGTCGACATTGCCCTCGCTCTCGACCGAAAGCTTTGCGCCGTTTTCCTTGGCCGCGATCTCGAACAGGCTGATGCGCCTGTCGGTGCCGACCACGGTGAGGAAGCCGTCGCGATACTCGATGTCCTCGACAGAGGCTTCCAGCAAATTGGAGGCCTTGTCGCGCGCCTTGTTGATCATGTCGTTGCTGGAGACCGCAACCGCGGTGCCGCCGACGAACAGCGAACGCGAGCCGACGCTGCCGAAGCCGGTGGCGAGGTCCGTGTCGCCCTGAATCACATCGATCTTGTCCATGGCGATGCCGAGCGTATCAGCGATCATCTGGGTGTAGGTGGTGGCGAGGCCCTGCCCCATCGCCATGGTGCCGGAATGCAGGATGACGCGGCCTTCGGCGGTCGCATGCAGCGAGACGTTCTCGGTGTGGGCGCGGCCGCCGGTCCATTCGATGTAGCTGGTCAGTCCGCGGCCGTAGAGCAGGCCCTTCTTCTTCGCCGCCTTCCTGCGCGCGGCAAAGCCGTTCCAGTCGGCCAAATCGGACGCGCGCTCCAGCATGTGCGCGAAGGCACCGGAATCGTACACCTGCCCGACCGCATTGGTGTAGGGCAGCTGCGCCGGCTTGATGTAGTTGACCTTGCGGATGGTGCGCGGGTCCATGCCGATCTGGCGCGCGGCGGCGTCGAACAGCCGCTCGACGATGAACACCGCCTCGGGCCTGCCGGCGCCGCGATAGGCGCCGACTGGCGCGGTGTGGGTCATCACCGACTTCACCTCGAAATGCACCAGCGGCAAATCGTAGACGCCGGTCTGCACGAACGGGCCGAGCACCAGCGGAATGATGTTGGCGGTACCCGACGAATAGGCGCCGGTGCCGCCGATCGAGCGCACCCGATAGGCCAGCACACGGCCCTTGGCGTCGAGCGCGAACTCGCCGGTCGAGGTCAGGTCGCGGCCATGGGTGCCGCCGACGAACTCGTCGGTGCGGTCGCCGCGCCAGCGGATCTTCTCATTCAGCTTGGTCGCTGCATAGGCGACGATGCCGTCTTCCGGATACAGGCTTGTCTTCTGGCCGAAGCCGCCGCCGATGTCGCCGACCAGCACGCGTACGCTGTCCTTCGGCCGCTTGAGGATCGATTCCGCCAGCAGGTCGCGGGTCGAGCCTGGGGTCTGCGACTGCACGTGCAGGATCAGCCGGCCGGTCTTCTTCTCGATCTCGGCAATGGTCGAGCGCGGCTCCATCGCCGACGGCACCAAGCGCTGGCTGACCAGATCGAGCGACACCTTGTGCGCGGCATTGGCGAAGGCTTCCTCGACCTTGGCGGCATCGCCATAGCTCATCGCGGCCACGATGTTGTCGGGCGCCTCCGGCCAGACCGCCGGCGCACCGGGCTTGATCGCCTCGACCGGATCGACCACCGAGGGCAGCACCCCGTAATCGATCTCGATCGCCTCGGCCGCGGTCTGCGCCAGCACCCGCGAGGTCGCGACCACCGCCGCGACGCCCTCGCCCGCGTAACGCACCACATCATGCGCCAGCAGGCGCCGTGGCGGCACGGTCATCGGCGAGCCGTCGGGCCGCTTGAAGATCGCAAGCGTCGGCAGCGTGCCGATATCGTCCTTGACGAGGTCGGCGCCGGTATAGACGGCCTTGACGCCCGGCATCTCCAGCGCCGCCCTGGCGTCGATCGCCTTGATGTTGGCGTGGGCGTGCGGCGAGCGCAGCACGTGCAGCCAGAGCGCACCGTCCTGCGGCTTGTCGTCGATGAAATGCCCCTTCCCGGTGACCAGCCGCTGGTCTTCCAGACGCTTGACTGGCTGGCCCGCACCAAAACGCATATTGCCGGGAAGAATGTTCATCAGAGGGTCCTTCGAGCTTCCAAGAATTTCCAGAGAATTTGGCGGGGGTTTTAGCGGATTTTGGCGGCCTGACAACCACGCGCCGGCCGGAGGACAGGCGTCTCGTCGCGCGGCGCGCGAAAGCACAATCCGGTGGCACGCGTCAAGCCAGTGACGACATTATTGCGCCCGGCCGATATCGACGATGGCGACCTCGACATCGCGCGCCGAGCCGTCGCGGTTCACGCTGAGCCGCACCTTCTTGCCGACCCCGATCTGCTCGAGCTGGTCGGCCAGATCGGAGAGTCGGTGGACCGGCTTGCCGTCGACCGCGGTGATCACGTCGCCGAGCTCACCGGTCGACATGTCGACCCCGCGTATCCCGGCGCGCTCGGCCGGCGACCCCGGTGTCGTGCGCACCACGATCAATCCTTCGGCACCGATACGCGTGGCGACCGCCTCATTCGCGGTCACGATGCCGATCCCCGGCGTCGGCACGCGGCCGTTGCGGATCAGCTCGGGCACCACGCGATTGACGATGTCGACCGGGATCGCGAAGCCGATGCCGGCATTCGAGCCCGACGGCGACAGGATCGCCGTGGTCACGCCGATCAGCCGCCCGGCGGAATCGAGCAACGGGCCGCCCGAATTGCCCGGATTGATCGCGGTGTCGGTCTGGATCACGTTGGAGATCTCGCGGCCGCTCGAGGTCGGCAGCCGGCGCTTGAGCGCGCTGATGATGCCGCTGGACATCGATTGATCGAGCCCGAACGGGTTGCCGATCGCATAGGCGAACTGGCCGACCTTGAGATCGGCCGAGCTGCCGAGCGCCAGTGACGGCGGCAGCTTGCGCGCGCTGCGGATGCGCAGCACCGCCAGATCGTAGTTCGGCGCCGTGCCGACGATTTCGGCTCGCACCGCTTCGCCGGAGGCAAAGCGGATGGCGACCTGGCTTGCGTTCTGCACCACGTGGTTGTTGGTGACGACATGGCCGTCATTGTCCCAGACAATGCCGGTGCCCGACGCCGCGCCGCCCTCCTGCTCCTCGCTCAGCGGATTGGCGGCGGTTTGCGTCACCACCTGCACGACCGACGGCGAGACCTTCTCGAAGATCTCGACATTGGCCTTTTCGGCATCCGACAGCGCGCCGCGCTCGGCGACCGCGCGGGCAGCCGGGCCGCTCCACGGCGCCTGACGGATGCTGCCGGCCGCGAATATCAGCAGAACGGCCGCGATCACGGCCAGGACAAGGACGGTACGCCGATTCATTGCTGTGCTCCACGCAACAAACGCGCTGACCAAGCGGAGGTTTCCGGCATGGCCAAGGCGGATTGCCCGGCATTTTGCCGCGCAGCCCCCCGACGGCCTCAGCCCAGATCGCGCAACGCCGCCTCGACCACCTTGCGCTGCTCGGCCGTGAGCGGCGCCTGCGGCGGCACGGGATCGCCGACGTCGTAGCCCTGGCTCGCGAGCCCGGCCTTGATGCAGGCGGCGAGGTTGAAGCGGGCAAACGCCTCGTTGATGCGCCACAGCTTGCGCTGCAGGGCCATCGCCTCATCCCAGCGCGTGCGGCGGCACAGATTGTAGAGCTCGACACTCTGCCGCGGGATGATGCAGGCCGGGCCCGCCATCCAGCCGTGGCCGCCGATCAGCATCACCGCGGCCGGAATATGGGCGGAGGCCGAGAACACTCTCAGGCTGTCGCCGCAACGGTTCATGATCGACAGCAGCCGCCCGGTGCTGGTCGACGCGTCCTTGATGTAACCGATGCGCGGATGCCCGGCGAGCCGCGCGATGACGTCGAGCGTGAGGTCGGAGCGCTGGAAATTCGGATTGGTGTAGATCACGACCGGAATGTCGACGGCATCAGCGATGGCGCGGAAATAGGCTTCCACCTGCGCGTCGCCGACCGGAAAATACGCTTCCATGATCGCGAGGATGCCGGTCGCGCCGCGCTTCTGGTAGGCCTTGGCCTGCGCCACCGCATCCGCCGTCGAGGTCGAGGCGACGCCGGCGACCACCGGCACGCGGCCCTGCGCGGCCTCGATCGTGGTCTGCACCACCTGCATGCGCTGCGCATTGTTGAGATAGGCGAACTCGCCGGTCGAGCCGAGCGGCGTCAAGCCGTGGACGCCGGCCTTGACCAGATCGTCGCAGAGCCGGGCCAGCACCTCGGTGCGGACATGGCCGGCGGGGTCGACCGGGGATACCAGGTACGGAAAGACGCCGTGAAAATCAGCCATTTGCGAGCCTCGTTGACGGCGAGACATAATCGGGATCGTGCGCAAAGGGAAGCGGCGCGCCGCTGCGCAAGGCGCCGAGCACGGCTGCGAAATCCGTGCCGGCGCGGAAACCGAGCAGCCGTTCGGCCTTGCCGGCGTCGTAGATCCGGCCGATCGATTTCGGCAGGCGCCAGCCGCGCCGCGCGAACAGCGTCGGCGCATCGGGGAAGGTGCGCGCGATCACCCCGGCCGCGTCGGTCTTCAGGTCGGCGACATCGCTGCGCGCAAACGGCGTCGGCGCGCTGATCACGAAGACCTCGAAGCCGCGGATCTTGTCCAGCGCCACGACATGGGCATCGGCGGCGTCCTCGACGGTAAGGCGGCGGTACAGCAGCTCGGTCGCCTTCAGGTTCTCGCCATGGATGTCGCGGATGGTATCGTCATCCTCGGGGAAGAAGCGGCTGGTGCGCAGCACCGCGCAGTTCAGCCCGTGCTCGCGGCTGTACAGACGGCACAGCCCTTCAGCGGCGAGTTTTGTCACTCCGTAAATGTTGCGCGGCTCGAGCGGCCCTGTCGTCTCGTCGAGCCACACCGCAGCATGGCCCTCCTCGTCGCGGATCGCCTGCGAGATCATCAGCGACGTCGTCGAGGTGAAGACGAAACGGTCGTGGCCGGCAGCCACTGCTGCCTGCAGCAAGTTAAGCGTGCCTGACACGTTGACGTCGACAAAGGCCTGCGGCGCGAACCGCGCGATATCAGGCTTGTGCAGCGCGCCGCCATGGATCACGGCCTCGATGCCGTAATCCGCGAACACGCGCTCGACCACCGATCGTTCGGCTACCGAGCCTGTGACATCGGTCGCCTCGCCCGGGACGACGTCGAGGCCGACCACATCATGGCCGGCCTGTCGAAGCCGCGGCGCGAGGAAACGGCCGAGCCAGCCGGAGGAGCCGGTCAACAATATTCGCATGAGGTCCGCCCGGCCCGCGCCTTTCAGAACACCTTGGCGATCGCGGCCTGCGCGTCGCCCTGGATCTGCTTCAGATGATCCGGCCCGCGGAAGCTTTCGGCGTAGATCTTGTAGACATCCTCGGTGCCGGAGGGACGCGCGGCGAACCAGCCCGCCTCGGTTTCGACCTTGATGCCGCCGAACGGCTGGTCGTTGCCCGGCGCCTTGGTCCTGACCGCCCGCACGGCATCGCCGGCGAGCTGCGTCATGTTGAGCTGATCGGGCCCGAGCGCCTTCAGCGCGTTCTTCTGCTTCGGCGTCGCCGCCACATCGATGCGCTCGTAATAGGGAACGCCGAGCTCGGCGGTCAGCTCGCCAAACAATTCGCTCGGATCCCGGCCGGTCTTGGCGATGATCTCGGCCGCCAGGAGGCCGAGGATGATGCCGTCCTTGTCCGTGGTCCACACCGAGCCGTCGCGCTTCAGGAACGATGCGCCCGCGCTCTCCTCGCCGGCAAAGCCGAAGCCGCCGCTGCCAAGCCCATCGACGAACCATTTGAAGCCGACCGGCGTCTCGACCAGCTTGCGGCCCAGCTTCTTCGCGACGCGATCGATGATCGAGCTCGACACGATGGTCTTGCCGATCGCGGCGTCCTTGCTCCATTGCGGCCGGTGCGCGAACAGATAGGCGATCGCGGTGGCGAGGAAGTGGTTCGGGTTCATCAGCCCGTTCGAGCGGGTCACGATGCCGTGGCGGTCGGCGTCGGTGTCGTTGGCGAAAGCGACGTCGAAACGGTCGCGCATCCCGATCAGGCTCGCCATCGCATAAGGCGACGAGCAGTCCATCCGGATCTTGCCGTCCCAGTCCCCGGTCATGAAGCGGAAGGTCGGATCGACCGCCCCGTTGACGACTGACGCGTCGATGCCGTAGCGCGCGATGATCGGCTGCCAGTAGTGCACCGCCGCGCCGCCGAGCGGGTCGATGCCGATCTTGACGCCGGCAGACTTGATCAGCGCGAGATCGACGGTGTTGCCGAGATCGGCGACATAGGGCGTGATGTAGTCGTGCAGATGCGTGGTCGCGGCCTTGCGCGCGCGATCATAGGACAGCCGCGCGACGCCCTTGAGGCCGGCCTCGATATAACGGTTGGCGTTCTTCTCGACCACGGCGGTGACGTCGGTGTCGGCCGGACCACCATGCGGTGGATTGTATTTGTAGCCGCCGTCCTCCGGCGGGTTGTGTGACGGCGTGATGACGACGCCGTCGGCAAGGCCCGTGCTGCGGCCCTTGTTGTAGCTCAGAATCGCATGCGAGATCACCGGCGTCGGGGTGTAGCCGCCCTGCGCGTCGATCATGATCTCGACGCCGTTGGCCGCGAACACCTCGACCGCGCTGGCCAGCGCCGGTTCGGCCAGCGCATGGGTGTCGATGCCGATGAACAGCGGCCCGGTGAGGCCCTTCTCGCGCCGGTAATCGCAGATCGCCTGCGTGGTGGCGAGGATATGGTCCTCGTTGAAGGAATTCTTCAGCGACGAGCCGCGATGGCCCGAGGTGCCGAACGCAACCCGCTGAGCGGGATCGGTGGCATCGGGCTTGCCGGCGAAATAGGCCGTGACCAGCCGCGGCACATTGGCGAGCGCAGCGGGATCGATGGGTTTGCCGGCGGCAGGATTTGGTGCAGTCACGTGACCTCTCAGATCTGGTATCGCCGGCCATCAGCACAACGAGTGATGCCGTCGCGTGATATCTTGGCGTGCTACCATGGCGGCTTACGTTCAATCAAGCCGAGGGCTTTTCGTTCCTTGGCCACCGCAGCAATGCTTCAGCTTCTTGTTTGAGCATGATCTCCGCGCAAACGCTTTGCGTTTGTCGCGAGGGAAAACCGCTTCGCACTTTGCGCTAACGCGGCCCTTCGGGTCCGGATCATGCTCTACGACACATCGATCTGCTGCACCTTCTCGCGCAATTCGTCGACCAGCACCCGCTTGTTCTCGGTATAGTCGATCGGCACCACGACAAGATGCACGCCGCCGCCGGAAAACGCCCGTTCCAGGGTCGGAACGATCGCATCCGTGCTCGCGATCCGCGAACCCTTGGCGCCGTAGCTTTCGGCGTATTTGACGAAATCCGGATTGCCGAAGGTCAGGCCGAAATCCGGAAAATGATCGACCGCCTGCTTCCAGCGGATCATGCCGTAGGCGGAATCTTCCAGGATCAGGATCACCAGATTGAGCTTGAGGCGGACGGCGGTCTCGAGCTCCTGCGAGTTCATCATGAAGCCGCCGTCGCCGCACACCGCGAGCACGCGGTTGTTCGGATACAGCATCGCCGCCATCATCGCCGACGGCAGGCCGGCGCCCATGGTCGCGAGCGCGTTGTCGAGCAGCAGCGAGTTGGCGAGCAGCGTGCGGTAGTTGCGCGCAAACCAGATCTTGTACATGCCGTTGTCGAGCGCGACGATGCCGTCCTCGGGAATCACCTGCCGCACATCGTGCACGATGCGCTGCGGCGTCGGCGGCCAGCGGCCCTCGGTGGCGCGATCGGTGATCTTCGCCAGAATGCTCTGGCGCAGGCTGAGGAGCGCGCTGGCATGCGGTAGCTTCCCCTCGACCCGATCGGCCAGCAATTCGAGGCTCGGCCCGACATCGCCGATCACCTCGCATTGCGGGAAATAGACCTGCTCGACCGTTGCCGGCATGTAGCTGACATGGATCACCTGCGGCCCCTTCGGGCCCATGATGAAAGGCGGCTTCTCGACCGTGTCGTGACCGATCGCGATGATGAGGTCGGCGCGGTCGATCGCCTCGTGCACATAGTCGCGCTCGCTCAGCGCGGCGGTTCCCATGTACTGATTGGTACCGCCGGATACCGTGCCCTTGCCCATCTGCGTCGTGATGAACGGGATTTTCGTGCGCCGCACGAAGTCACCGATCCCGGCAGTCGAACGCGGACGCGATGCCGCAGCACCAAGCATGATCAGCGGGCGCTGCGCCTTCAGGATCATGTCGGCGGCACGGTCGAGCGCGGCGGCGTGCGCGATCGGAATCTCGATCGGATGCGGCGGTATCATTTCGACCGGCGCAATCTCCTCGCCTGCGATATCTTCCGGCAGTTCGAGTAGCACCGGCCCCGGCCGTTCCTGCGTCGCAATTCGGAAGGCGTCGCGAACCAGCGTCGGAATGGTCGCGCCGCTGACGATCTGCAGCGACAATTTGGTCAGCGGGCGAAACGTGTTGACGATGTCGACAATCTGGAACTTGGCCTGCCGGCTGCTCAAGATGCCCTTCTGTCCGGTCAGCATCACCATCGGCATCGCGCCGAGCAGTGCGTAGGCGGCGCCGGTGGTCAGGTTGAGCGCGCCGGGACCGAGCGTCGTCATGCAGACGCCCGGCTTTCCGGTCAGCCGGCCATAGGTCGCCGCCATGAACGCCGCCGCCTGCTCGTGGCGCGTGACGATCAGTTTGATCGAGGATTTGCGCAGGCTCTCGACGACATCGAGATTCTCCTCGCCGGGGACGCCGAACACCCGCTCCACGCCCTCATTCTCGAGGGCCGCGACCAGCAAATCGGAACCTTTGACCATCTCAGCCTCGCATCGTTGATTGCATGCCGCGCACGGAGCATAGCCGCATCGCGCGCCGCCGGAAACTGCTTCGCGAGCTCACGGCTTGTGCGCCCTGATCCAGGCGTCGGCGGCGGGCAGCACGCGCGCGGCAAGATCGGCCGAGATCGCGATCGCCTGCACCGATCGCGCCACCATCACCCGTCCGCCGGTGGTCGATTGCGACGGAGCAAACGCGGCCAGTTCCGCCGCGTGGTCCTCATCGGTAAAATTGGTCATGAAGTTCGGCACGAACTGGTCGCGGAAGTTCGGCCCCTGCCTTGCCAGCAACGTATCGAAATTGGTCCGGACGAAGTCCCAGCCGAGCTGCGGGTGCTCGCCTGAGGACGCAACCGCGTTGATCATCCGCGTCACGATCGTATCGGGCAATTCGTTGGTCAGCGTCAACGCCAGCGTCGCCCGCGCCAATTCGACACCGCGGGCGCTTGCCGCGGCGAGATAATAACGCAGCCGTTCATTGGTCGCCGTGCTGTTGCGCGCCAGCGCCAGCAGCTGGCCGTAGGTCGCCCGGTCGGCGGTCACACCGACAACATGCGTGACGGCATCGCGCAATGCGGTCGGAAGCGAATTGGGATCATCGACGAATCCCGCAAAGCGCCGCTTCGCTTCCGCCACAATGGCCGCATCCCCGAGATCGGCAAGCGTCGAGATCAGGCTAGCACGCAACAACGCAGTGTCATCGTCGCCCGAACCCGCGCCGTCCCATCCGATCCGATCGAACACAGGGCGCAGCTTGGCGCGGGCATAGGCCTGGATCACCGGCCGCTCGGTGCGGCCGCGCGACAGCCGGTTCAGCGCCGCGAATGTCGAGATCACCTGGTCCCACACCGCGCGATGGTCACCGGCATCGAGCGCATCGAGCAGCGCGAGATAGGACGGCGCCTCCGCGCGGCCCGCCTGCACCAGCGCCCAGCTGTCGGTAACGACATTGAGACGGTCGGCGACCCGCATTTGCGGGAACGCGTTCAGCAACGCCGCACGGTTCTTCGGGCCGTACTCGACCCTGAAGTAGCCGACGTCGCCGAGGTTGACCTTGATCGCATCGCCGCAGGCGCCGGCCGGGATATTGGTGCTCCCCTTCAGCAATATCTCGTCAAACGGCTTGCCATGCGCCGGCCCGACCGCAACCGGGATTTGCCAGTTGCGGGCCGGCAGCGGCGGATTGTTGGCCGGCGCGATCACGAAGCGGTCCTGCCGCAAGGTCAGGCGTTGCGCCATGCCGTCGCAGGCCGCCTCGGCCACGACCAGCGGCACGCCGTCCTGCTCGGTGAAGGAGGCGGCGATACCCGTGATGGTCTTGCCGCCGCTACTCTCGAGCGCCTGCCAGAGATCAGCGGTCGTCGCGTTGCTGTAGGCATGCGCGGCCATGTATTTGCGGATGCCGTCGCGGAACGCCGGTTCGCCGAGATAGGTCTCGAGCATGCGGATCAGCGCCTGCCCCTTGTTGTAGGTGATGGCGTCGAATGCCGTCACTGCTTCACTGTGATCGGCAATCGGCTGCTGCACCGGATGCGAGGTGCGCCGGGCATCGAGCGCCATGGCGAACTGCTTCGCGCCGTAGCCGTTCAGCCAGCCCTGCCACTGCGGATAGAACTGCTCCGAGGCCTTGGTTGCCATCCAGCTGGCAAAGCCCTCGTTGAGCCAGAGATTGTCCCACCACGCCATGGTGACGAGATCGCCGAACCACATATGCGCCATCTCGTGCGCGATGATGGCGAAGATGCCGCGCCGCGCGGTCTCCGCGGACGTCGCGGGATCGAACAGCAGCCGGCTCTCGAAGAAGGTGATGCCGCCCCAATTCTCCATCGCGCCGCCGAACCCGCCGGGAACGGCGATCAGGTCGAGCTTCGGCAGCGGATATTTGACGCCGAAATAGTCGTTGTAATAGGCGAGCAGCTTCACCGCGCTGTCGAGCGCAAACTGGCCCTGCCCGCTCTTGCCCTCCGTCGTCACCACGCCGACCGTGACGCCGCCGGCATCCGCTGTGACGCGCTCGAGCTCGCCGACCGTGAGCACGAACAGATAGCTCGACATCTTCGGCGTCGGCGCGAACGCAACCTTTTTGAGATCGCCGGCGACCGGCTCTTCGCTCGTCACGGGCATGTTGCCGACCGCGAGCAGATTGCGCGGAATGACGACGGTCAGCGCGAAGCTCGCCTTGAACGACGGCTCGTCCCAGCACGGGAAGATCCGCCTCGCATCGGCCGGCTCCAGCTTGCTGGAGATCATCCGCTTGATCCCGGTCCTGGTCGGATAGTCGACCGAGAACAGGCCGGTGCCGAATTTATTGATCTGCGCCATGAAGACGATGCGCAGCTTGTGACGGCCGGCCGCAAGCGGCTTGGCGAAGGTCAGCGTTGCGGTCTGCGCGGCGGCGTCGGTCGCGACCTCCGCGCGCTGCGCGCCGTCATCGATCGCGACCTCGGTGAATGTCGTGTTGACCGCATTCAGCGTCAGCTGCGCGGTCGCCTCGCGTACCTCGATGTCGACGGTCTCGACGCCTGGCAGAGCGAGGGCCGTGATATCAGGCGTCAGCTCGATCGCGTAATGCAACGGGACGACCGTCTTCGGTAGCTTTCCGGGCGTGCGGTCGAACGAAAATGTCTGCTCGGCCCGCGCGCCCGCGGCCATTGTCAGCAGCAGGCCGATCGCAGTGGCAAGACGACGCAGCAGCGCCCTTCGGACATGGGTTGCAGGCTTGTTCATCGCGCGCAGCTCACGGGAATCTCGGGGATGTTCGGATGTCATTGCGGAAGGACGTAGCAGGCAATCTAGTAGAGAAAATGTCGCCACAAAACTGACAACTCCGCGACATTGACGTCACAATGGTTCGCATTGATTGGTGCGCCGCTCGCCACGGCGCTTGGGCCTGCTGACCCTTGTTGCTCAACGGCGGGATGGAAGGTTAACCTACGGCCCGCATTCCAACCGCAGCGTTCGGCGACGGGAGACAGCAATGTTCGGAAAGTTCTCGCGCCGGCAGTTTGCGGGGCTTGCGGGCCTCTCGGCGCTCGGTTTGACCGGCCCTGCCGAGGCTGCAAACCGTGCGTCACGGCCGGACGGCACGAGCTTTCCCACGGGCTTCATCTGGGGCACCGCAACCTCGTCGTACCAGGTCGAGGGCGCGGTCAATGAGGACGGCCGTGGCCCGTCGATCTGGGACACTTTCACCCATACGTCAGGCAAGATCGACGACGGCTCGACCGGAGACCGCGCCAACGACCACTATCACCGCTACAAGGAGGACGTTCGCCTCATCAAGGATCTCGGCGCCAAGGCCTATCGCTTCTCGATCGCCTGGCCGCGGGTATTTCCGGACGGCACCGGCACGCCGAACCCGAAGGGCCTCGACTTCTACAACCGCCTGGTCGACGAGCTGCTGGCGAACGGCATCGAGCCCTACGCCACGCTCTATCACTGGGACCTGCCGCAGGCGCTGCAGGACCGCGTCGGCGGCTGGCGCTCGCGCGACACCTCGAAGGCATTCGGCGACTATGCCGGCTACGTGGCGCAGCGACTGACCGACCGCGTGAAGAACGTCTTCACCCTCAACGAGGTCGGACGTTTCCTCCCCTTCGGCTATGCGCTCGGCGTCGACGCCCCGGGGCTGAAGCTGCCGGCGGGCGAGGTAAACCAGGCGCGCCATCATGTGGCGCTGGCGCATGGCCTTGCGGTGCAGGCGATCCGCGCCAAGGGCCGTGCCGGCACGCGAGTCGGGCCGGCCGAGAACATCACTGCCTGCGTGCCCGCCTTCAACACGCCGGAGAACATCCGCGCCACCGAGACCGCGACACGCGAGCTCAACGCAGGTTTTCTCGGCGTCGTCCTCGAAGGCAAATACACCGAAGGCTTCCTGCAATATGCCGGCGCGGATGCGCCCAAATTCACCGCGGACGAGCTGAAGATCATCTCGCAGCCCAATGATTTCGTCGGGCTGAACATCTACGCGCCGCAATGCTACATCCTTGCGACCGACCATGCCCCCGGCTGGAAGCTGCTGCCGATGCCGGCTTCCTTCCCGCACATGAGCTCGGAATGGCTGCGGATCGCGCCAGAGACGATCTATTGGGCGCCGCGGATCGCCGCCAAGCTGTGGAACATCAAGAGCATCTATATCAGCGAGAACGGCACGTCCGGCGAGGACAAGGTGCATCCGGACGGGCAGATCTACGACCTCGACCGCATCATGTTCCTGCGCAACTACCTTGCGCAATTGCAGCGCGCGACCGCCGACGGGGTCCCGGTCCACGGCTATTTCCTGTGGAGCCTGATGGACAATTTCGAATGGATCTTCGGCTATGAGAAGCGCTTCGGCCTCTACCGGGTGGATTTCGAGACCCAGGCCCGGGTGCCGAAATTGAGCGCGGCGTTCTACCGTGACGTGATCGCGCGCAACGCGATCGGGGTCTGATCTATCCGGCCTGCGGCCGCGCGCCGGACCACGCGCGCTTCAGCAGGTCGCGGATGCCGCTCTCCTCGATCGGTCGCGGATTCCAGTAAGGATTTTTGGTGGCGAGCGCGGCCGCCTTTGCGATGCCGTCCTCGGGCATGCCGATCTCGGCGAGCGAGCGCGGCGCGCCGAGCCTTGCCGACAGATCGAACAGGCCATCGGCGGCGCTGGCCGCCCCAAGCGCCCTCGCCGCGCGGCTGACTGGATCGCGTGCGGCCGGCGTGTTGTAAGCGATGGTATGCGGCAGCAGCACCGCATGGGTCTCGGCATGCGGCAGGTCGAACAACGCACCGACGGTGTGGCAGAGCTTGTGATGCAGCGCCATGCCCACGGTGCCGAGACAGACTGCGCACAGCCACGCACCATAGAGCGCGTCCGCGCGCGCATCGAGACCGCGCGGCTGCGCAATCACATCCGGCAGAGACGAGGCAAGCTTCGCAATCGCCTCTTCCGCCATCAGCGAGGTGATCGGGTTGCCGTCCCGCGCATACAGCGCCTCGGCGGCATGCGCGATCGCGTTGAGGCCGGAGATCGCGGAGAATTTTGCCGGCATCGAGATCGTCAGGTTGACGTCGTAGATCACGGCCTCGGGCAGGATCTTCGGCGAGGATTGCGTGGTCTTGACGCCGTCGACGGTCTCGCCGAGTACCGGCGTCATCTCGGAGCCGGCATAGCTGGTCGGCACGATCAGTTGCGGCAGGTCGGTGCGCAGCGCAATCGCCTTACTAAGGCCGGTCGCGGCGCCGGCGCCGATCGCAACCACACCGTCGGGCTTGAGCTCGCGGACGATCTCCATCGCACGTTCGGTCACCGCGACCGGCGTGTGCACCACCGCGCCGTCGAACAATCCGGCCACACGGCCGCCGGTCAGGTCAGCGAGATCGCCGAGCTCGGCCTGCTGCCGTCGGCTCGCCAGCACCAGCGCGCGGTTGATGCCGAGCCGGTCGAGCTCGGCCGCCAGCTGTGCGACGGTGCCGACCCCGAACACGACCCGCATCGGGCTGACCTGGTAGGTGAACGGCTGCGTCATGGCGATTTCCGAAGCATTGGTCAGCCGCGGCGCCAGTCGCGCGGCGTGCAGCCGAAGCGGTGCCTGAAGCGCCGCGTGAAATGCGACAGGTCGGAGAAGCCCCAGTCGAACGCGATGTCGCCGATCGCGCGCCCGGCGACCGCGGGATCTCTCAGATCGCGCGCGGCGCCGTCGAGGCGGCGGTCCATCACATGGCTGGCGAATGTCGTGCCGGCGCGCTCGAACAGTTTGTGGACATAGCGCTCGCTGATGCCGATCGCAGCCGCAATGGCGGCAACGCCGAGCCCGGGCTCGCGCAGCCTGCGGTCCACGGCGCGGCGCAGCGCAAGCCACGTCGCATCGGCAAGGCCGGCACTCTCGGCGACGCCGGCGCGGCCGCTGCGCGACAGGCTGAGCGCGACCAGATCGAGCAGCACGCCGAACAGCCGCGCGTTGTCCGCATCCGAAGCACGGAGGGCGGATGTGTTCAGAACCTGCGCCGTCTCGGTGATGAGATGGCCGACGAAGGGATCATCCGAGACCCGCGCCGGCGCGACCTCGGGCGCCGTCGGCAGCCGTTCATCCAGCGCCTCGGCCGGCACCCAGAACGAGGCGACCTGCAGCGCCGGGCCGCGGTCGTGCAGCAGCGCGAAGCGCTGGCCGCTGTCGAAGATTCCGACCTGCCCCTGCGACAGGCTGATCTCGCGTCCCGCCTGCTGGATCCGGCAGCGGCCGGCAAGCTTCAGATTGAGGTAGTAGCAGCGCCGGCTGGACGCGGCGATGTCGGCAGCGGAGCGCCGCACGACATGCTCCGGGAAGCTGACCCGGTTGACCGCGCCATCGCCGAGCCCAACGGTCTCGACGCGGGCGAGGAAGCCCAGCGTCGCCGGCGGCTCCGGCGTCAGGTTCATGAAGGCCTGGCAGATCGCCTCGCGGTAATACGCGAACTGCTCGCCGGGCCTCGTGTCCGCGGTATTCCAGCTCAGCCTGCGCGAGCGATCCGCGGCGGCGATTTGCTGCATCAGTTCACTCCGAGCCCAGTCCGGTTCGCTCACAGCCAAGCGCGTTCCGCGGGTCCAGGTCAATATCCAGGTCAATATCCATCAGGAAGCGGATGAAACTTGCGCGTATCCCGGGTCGTCCGGACGCGGCAATCCAGACAGGGAGGTACAACATGTCGACCTATGTTCTCGTCCATGGCGCCTGGCATACCGGCGCCGAGTTTGAGCCGGTTGCGGCCGCCATCCGCAAGGCCGGCCATGCCGTCCACACCCCGACCATCAGGGGTAACCGGCCCGGCGACCGGAAGGACTCCGGCCTCGCCGAGGCGATCCAGTCGATCGTGGATTATCTCGCCGAGCATGACCTCAAGGACATCGTCCTGGTCGGCCACAGCTATGGCGGCATGGTCATCACCGGCGTTGCCGACGCCGCCGCGAACCGCATCCGCCGCCTCGTCTACTGGAACGCCTTTGTCCCGAACAATGGCGAATGCCTCAACGACATGGTGCCGCCGCACTATCGCGGCCTGTTCGACGCCATTCATGCCGAGCGGGGCGACGGCTCGGTGGTGCTGCCGTTCCCGATCTGGCGCGAGGCCTTCATCAACGACGCCGATCTCGAGACGGCGCAGCGCGCCTATGACAAGCTCAACCCGCACCCGTTGAAGACCTTCCAGGACAAGATCGCGCTGCGCACCAATCCTGCCGAGATGCCGATCGCAAAGTCCTACGTGAACTGCACCGAGGACACCGCGATGCCGCACAGCCTGCCCTGGCATCCGCGATTGTCGGAGAAGCTCGGGCTGTTCCGCCTGGTCCAAGTGCCGGGCAGCCACGAGCTGTGCTTCTCCAATCCCGAGCGGCTGGCACAAGCCTTCCTCGACGCCGGCCGCGATTAGCGGCCTCCGTTTCACCTCGCCCCGCGTGCGGGGAGAGGTCGGAACGCATCATTAGATGCGTTCCGGGTGAGGGGGAGTCTCCACAAACGCAGCTATCACCGCAGATGCGGGGACGGCCCCTCACCCCAACCCTCTCCCCGTAAGAACGGGGAGAGGGAGCGCAGCGCCCTTGCTGCTCGCCCCAATCCCGTGATGCTCTACGCCACCGCTCTGTATGCTGGCGCAGTTGCGAGGAAGCGGGCATAGGCGTCCGCATCCGGCGGGGTGAACTTTTCAACAAGCGGGTTGCGGCGCGACGCCTTGGTGCCGATGTCCGCCAGCAGCTCGTCGAAATGCTTGAAGTGGTACGGCGCGACGCACAGCCCGCCATAGACGCCCGCTGCCGGACGCTCGACGCGCTTGAAGTTCAGCATCATCGCGATGTTGCTATTCATCTCGGCCGCGCTCGGCTGCCGCGTCAGCTGGCCGTCGGCGTAGCGCACCAGCCAGTTCGCGGCGAGATCGGCGCACAGCACGGTGCAGAAGCTCGAATTGAAACCGACAAAGCCCATGTCGGGCAGATCGGGATTGGCGATCAGCCGGTACAGCCGGTACTGCCCGTCGGCCTCGACCAGCTTGTTCTGATACTCCTCGGGCAGGAACGGCACGCCGAGCTTGTAGCCGATCGCGAGCACCGCGACGTCGGCCGCGACGCGCTGGCCGCCGCTCATCACGATGGTCTTGCCGTCGTAATGGTCAAAGGTGCCGCGCACTGCCTTGATCCGGCCGTCGGCGACCATCGGATAGAAGCCGGGGGTTGCGATCGGCACCGAGCAGTTGACGCCGTCCTCGATCCGCTCCTTCGGCACCATGCCGCACTGCTTCAGCTTGAGCTGCATCTTCAACATGCTCTCGAGCCCGCGCCAGTTCGCCCACACGAACGGCTTTGCCACCACATGCGCGAGGCGTGCCATCGGCCCGATGCCCCAGCTCGCAAACATCTGCTCCTGCGCGCGGATGTAGAGGATGCGCTTGAAGTTGACGAGGCCGCCGACGAAATAGGGAATCCGCCAGACCGGCTCGCGAAACACGATGGTGACTTCGCTGGCGCCGGAATTGACCGCATTCACCGCGATGTCGGTCGCCGATTTGGAGCCGCCGAGCACCACCACCTTGCGGCCCTTGGCAAGCGTTGGATCGCCGTATTGCGATGAATGCAGAATCTGCCCGCCCTGCGCCTTGAAGCCGTCCTCGCCCGCCAGCGGCAAGGCCTGCGGCTCGTTGAATTGCCCGGTGCAGACCGCGACGAAGTCGAAATCCTCGTGGCCGGTGGCGCCGTCGGTCGAGCGCAGCGCCAACGTCCAGCCCGGCCTGCCGTCAGTGCGGCGCGTCATGGTCTCGACCTTGGTGTCGAACCGCATCGCGCCGTCGAGCCCGTGGCTGCGGGCGTAGTCGCGCAAATAGGCATGGACCTGAGGACCCTTCGGCCATTCCGGATAGGACTCCGGCATCGCCTTGTCGGTGTAGCGATAGAGCTCCTTCGGGCTCTGGGTCTGGACGTCGGGATACGAGCGCGCCGGCTCCCAAACCCCGCCGAGATCGCCGCTGCGCTCGATGATGGTCACCTTGTGGCCGCGACCGGCAAAGGCCTTGCTGGCAGCAAGGCCGGAAATGCCGGCGCCGATGACGCACACATGCTTCTGCTTGACCATGAAACCGCTCCGAATTGAATGAACAGGTCCAATTTCGTTAAGCGCACGCGTCCCCGTCATCGCCGGAGTCCAGCTCCGGCGATTGCCGCCTCGTGTGCGTATTGTCTGTTTGACCGCCGGGCTAGTCGTTGGCTTCCGGCGGCAGGAAGTCCACCTCGTGCTCGGCGGAGATACGCACCACCTCGGCGGGGTCCTGCAGATTGTGCAGCTTCTCGAACAGCGCCTCGAGCTTCTGCATCGGCGACACCCAGAACAGCGCCCGCGCCGGCTTGTCCGACTTGTTGAAATAGCCGTGCGGGATGCCGCGCGGCATGCGCACGAGGTCGCCGGCCTTGGCCTGCACCCAGACGCCGTCGAGCTTGAGGTCGAGCACGCCCTCCTGCACCAGGATGAACTCGTCCTGGGTCGGGTGGATGTGCACCGGCACGAATTGGCCGGGATCGCTGTTGGTCTCGAACGCGAAAGTCGAGTCGGTGACCGCCTTCGGATAGTAGACCTGGCCCAGGATATTCCAGGTCTTGCCGCCGTAGCCGGTGCCGGTTCGGGTAATGCCTTTTTCGAGCGTGCCCATGTCAGCCTCTCCAGTTTTGATGCGCAGTGCCGGCACGGAGCCTGTCGCCGGCCGGTGAGGCTGTCTAGCCGATAAACGAATCCACACCCGGCACCTTCATGCTGCAATGCGGGAGCGTTGCGCCGGCCGGCTGCTGCCCAATGCCGTCGCATCGTCCTGACCGCCGATCGGGCAGATTGCACGACGAAACGGCGTTCCCCTTTGCCGCGGGATGCTCTAGGCTGCCTGATGTTTTAGACCTCAAACAACTCCGGACGGCCGGCGTGACTGCTGTTGGCAACGAGGTTTCGGCAAGCGCAAATCCGGCAAGCACAAGGCTCAAGGATTTCGCACGCGTCGCGACGGCGCGCGTCGATGACGCGGCGGAAGCGATCGGCCGCATCTTCTGTCCGCACGATCTGACGCCGGTCGATCATTCCGCGAGCGATTTCTCCGCGCATCACAATTGCGCCGACTTCGACGGCTTCTCCGTCAACTATGTCGCCTATGGCGGATCGGTCGCGATCAATCCCGGCTGCCTCGACCGCTTCTTCCTGCTGCAGATGCCGCTGTCCGGCTCGGCCGCGGTGCGGACCGCCGCGCGCGAGCTCACCACCGGACCACGGCACACGGCCTCGCTGCTGTCGCCGACCATTCCGACCGAGATGACCTGGCGCGGCGACTGCGCTCAGCTGATCTTGCTGCTCGACCGCAAGCTGGTCGAGCATCGCGCCGCGGCGCTTGGCGGCGTGGCGGTGAGGCCGGTCGAGTTCGATCCGGCCGTCGCGCTGAGCGGGCCGCTCGGGCAGACGCTCTCGGCCAGGATCGAGCATCTTGTCACGGCCGCCGAGCAGCTCGGGCCGCGCAAGGCTTTGTCGGCGGTCGCGGCGGCCGATTGGCGCGAGTCGTTTCTCAACGTCCTGCTCAACGGGCAGCGGCACAGCCTGAGTTCGGCGATCGATGTCTTCAACGGCCGCACCGAGGCCCAGCCGGCCGCCTTGAAACGCGTGCGCGCCTATCTGGAGAGCCGGGCAACCGAGCCGCTGGACCTCGCCGAGCTCGCGGAGATCGCGGGCACCGGCATCCGCGCGCTGCAACTCGGCTTCCGTCGTCACTTCGGTACCACCGTGTCCGAGATGCTGCTCGACATCCGCCTCGCCCATCTCAACGCCCGCCTCAAGACGGCGCGGCCGGGCGAGCGCATCGTCGATATTGCATTCGACCTCGGCTTTACCCATCTGAGCCGGATGGCGAGCGCCTACCGCGCCAAGTTCGGCGAGAGCCCGAAGGCGACCCTGCAGCGGCTGAGCTGAGCGGCAGTTCCGGGCGGCCCGGCCACGCCCTGCCCATCCGGCCAGTATCGCCGTCAGCCGCGACATCCCAGATTGAGGGAAGCCAACGGAGTTTCCCATGACCGAACCGAATATCCTGTCATCGCTGTCATCCGCCTTTGCGGAGACCATTGCACGCGCTGCGCCCGCCATCGTCTCCGTGCATTCGCATCGCGCGCGCGCCTCCGGCTTTGTCTGGAAGGTAGGCCTCGTCGTCACCGCCGACGAAGCGCTGGCCGACGAGGGCGAGATCGAAATCCAGTTCGCCGACGGCAGCCGCAGGCCGGCGACCGTCGTCGGACGCGACCACACCACCGACGTCGCGCTGCTGCGCGTCGAAGGCGACGTTGCCCCCGTCAAGCTCTCGACCGAGAACCCCGCGCTGGGATCGCTCGCGGTGATCGTCGCCGCCGACCGCGGCGCGCCGACCGCGCGGCTCGGCATCGTCGCACTGTCGGGCCCGGCCTGGCGCAGCCTGCGCGGCGGCGAAATCGATGCACGGATCGAGCTCGACGTCCGGCTGCGGCACAGCCAGCAGGGTGGCCTCGCGCTGAACGCCGCGGGCGAGCCGTTCGGCATGGCCGTGCTCGGCCCGCGCCGCGTGCTGACGATCCCGGCTACGACCATCGAGCGGGTCGCAGGCCAGCTCGAGAAGAGCGGCCGCATCGCGCGCGGATATCTTGGCGTCGGATTGCAGCCGGTCCGTCTCGACGACGGCCTCGGCGCGATGGTGATGAACGTCGACAAGGCCGGCCCCTCGGCCGCGGCCGGCATCCGGCAGGGCGACGTGATCATTGCCGTGAATGGCGAGAAGCTGTCCGGCGTGCGGGCGCTGTCGCGCGGCCTCGGACCGCAGAGCGTCGGCACGGTGGTCGAGCTCACCGTGCATCGCGGCGGCGAGCCGCTGAACTTCAAGGTGACGGTCGGCGAGAGGCCTGAGACGTGAGCGGTGAGCCGGCCAGCGACATCGTCATCGCGCTCGAGGTCGACGACGCCGTCCTCGCCGACCGGCTGGCGACCCTGCTCGGCAGCGTCGCCGGCCTGCGGCTCGCCGCGCCGGGCGAACAGGCCACGGCTGCGGTCGTCGCACGCAACCGCGAGGCCGCGGGCGGCGACTTCGAGCTGACGCCGCGCGAGCTCGACGTGCTGGCGCTGCTGGCGGAAGGCGCGTCCAACAAGATGATCGCACAGCGGCTCGGGATTTCCGTCCACACCGCCAAGTTTCATGTCGGCTCGCTGCTCGACAAGCTCGACGCCACCGGCCGCACCGACGCCGTCGCCCATGCCGCACGGCGCGGGGTGATAAATTTGTGATGGGTGGAATGTCTGTTGTAGTGACGCTGAGCTGAGATCTCTCGTCGTCCCTGCGAAAGCACTAGCGTGTCTACACGGTTTTGGGGCGCGACAGATTGACTCGGTGCAGCAAGAAGTGGCGTCTCTGCAGCATGTTGTATGATTCTCTCACTGGCGCTTTGATTCGAAGGAGCGCCAGCGATGCAGCC
>NZ_JADYVV010000139.1:0-5354 GCF_020194035.1 Bradyrhizobium sp. BRP56 | reverse complement strand
CGGGCTGGGGTGGGGGTCTCGCCACGAGTCCCGCTGAGGAGAGAGCCCCCACCCGGATCGCATCTCACGATGCGATCCGGCCTCCCCCGCAAGCGGGAGAGGCGAAGAAAGACCATCGACTTTTTTCACAAACGACAACGGTGCAAGAACTCCCCAGCGTCGTCGTCGCAAAAGACCACAACGCGATCCTGCTGCACGCGATCGACGAGGCCGCGGTGCGCGCCGGGCTGTCGATCGGGCTGCCGCTCGCCAATGCGCGGGCGATCTGTCCGGAGCTCACGGTCTATGATGCCGATCCCGCCGCCGATCTGAAGACGCTGAACGACATCGCCGACTGGTGCGACCGCTTCACGCCGCTGGTCGCGCTCGATCTGCCGTACGGGCTGTTTCTCGACATCACCGGCTGCGCGCATCTGTTCGGCGGCGAGCGCGCGCTGCTGCAGACCGTGACGGGGGCGCTGAGCCGGCGAGGCTTTGCCGTCAGCGCGGCGATTGCCGGCACCTCGATCGCGGCGCGTACGCTGACGCGCACCGCCTCGGGCAAGATTGTCGCCGATGGCGAGGAAGCGGCGGCGGTCGGCCCGCTGCCGGTGTCGGCGCTCGGTGCCGATGCCGCTGTCACCACCGGCCTGCGCCGCGCCGGCTTGAAGACCATCGGCGATGTCGCCTCGCGCGCGCCGCATGAAATCTCGGCGCGGTTCGGTGCGGCCTTCACCACCTTGCTCAGCCACGCGCTCGGGCAGGGCGATGCCCCGATCAGCCCGCGCAAGCCGCTGCCCGATTACATCGTCGAGAAGCGTTTCCCCGAGCCGATCGCGACCGACACCGTGATCGCGCTGACGCTCTCAAGCCTCGCCAAGATGCTGGTTGCGGCGATGGACAAGCAGGGCAAGGGCGCCCGGCAGCTGGAGGCGAGCTTCTTCCGCACTGACGGCGCGGTGCGCGCGATCATGGTCGAGACCGGGCGTCCGGTGACGCGGCCCGAGATGATCGACCGCCTGTTCCGCGAGCGGCTCGATGCGCTGAACGATCCGCTCGATCCCGGCTTCGGCTTCGATCTTATTCGCCTCGCTGCCGGCCGCACCGAGATCGTGGTGCAGCAGCAGCGCGATCTCGACGCCACCATACACGACAATGACGAGCTCTCGGCGCTGATCGATCGCATCGCCGCCCGCATCGGCGGAAAACGCGTCGTCGTGCATCTGCCGCTGGAAAGCCACATCCCCGAACGATCGGCGCTCGCGCTGCCGGCGCAGCATCATCTGGCCGCGGCCAGCGCCGCCGCCTGGCCGGAGCGCGTCGCCGGCGAACCGCCGCTGCGTCCGCTCAGGCTGTTCGAGCGGCCCGAACCGATCAAGGTGCCGTTCGCGACCGTGCCCGACGGTCCGCCGCATCAATTCACCTGGCGGCGCGCGCAGCACGACGTGGTGCGGGTCGAGGGTCCCGAGCGCATCGCGATGGAATGGTGGAAGCAGGACGGCGCGTCGCTGACGCGCGATTATTTCCGCGTCGAGGACGCCGAGGGCCAGCGCTTCTGGATCTTTCGCGACGGCCTCTACGAGAGCGAGCTGCGGGACGAGGAGGGCAAGTCCGTTCCGGCCAACTGGTATGTGCATGGGCTGTTCGCATGAGCACACCGCCACCCGACTATGCCGAGATCGGCATCACCAGCAATTTCTCCTTCCTGCGCGGCGGTTCCGATCCGCGCGCCTATGTGCATCAGGCGAGCGAACTCGGGATTCCCGTGATCGGGCTCGCCGATCACAACACGCTGGCCGGCGTGGTGCGCGCCTGGAAGGAGCTCGACAGCGAGAAGGTCGCCCATCCGCCAAAGCTCTTGATCGGCGCCCGCATCGTCTTCATCGACTCTACGCCCGACATCCTGGTCTATCCGCGCGATCGCGCCGCCTATGGCCGGCTGTGCCAGCTCCTGACCCGCGGCAAGCGCGGCGACGACATCGTGCGGATCGAGAAAGGCGAGTGCCATCTGAAGCTCGCCGACCTCCTCGACTTCGTCGAGGGTCAGCTCCTGGTGCTGGCGCTGCCGCATCGCTTTGATGAGGCAGGCACGCTCGATCTGCTTGCAAAGCTGAAGGCAAGCGCCGCCGACGGCGTCTGGCTCGCCGCAAGCCTGCTCTATCGCGGCGACGACAGGCGCCGCCTCGCGCGGCTGCATGGCCTCGCCACTGACGCCGGTGTGCCGCTGCTCGCCACCAACGAGGTGCTCTATCACCATCCGGCGCGCCGCCCGCTGCAGGACGTGCTGACCTGCATCCGCGAAAAGACCACGATCGAGGCGGTCGGCCGCAGGCTCGAGGCCAATGCCGAGCGGCATCTCAAGCCGGCGCATGAAATGATCAGGCTGTTCCGCGATCTGCCGGACGCGATCGCGGAAACCATGCGCTTTGCTGCGCGCATCTCTTTCTCGCTCGACCAGCTCAAATATCAGTATCCCGACGAGCCGGTGCCGCCGGGCAAGACCGCGCAGCAGCATCTGGAAGATCTGACCTGGGCCGGTGTCGACAAATATTTCGGCGGCGAGATCGACGAAAAGCTTCGCACCACCCTGAACAAGGAGCTCGCGCTGATCGCCGAGCTGAAATACGCGCATTACTTCCTCACCGTGCACGACATCGTGCACTATGCGCGCAGCCAGAACATCCTGTGCCAGGGGCGCGGCTCGGCGGCCAATTCCGCGGTCTGCTTCGTGCTCGGCGTCACCTCGGTCGATCCGACCAAGGTCGATCTGTTGTTCGAGCGTTTCATCTCCAAGGAGCGGCTGGAGCCGCCCGACATCGACGTCGATTTCGAGCATTCGCGGCGCGAGGAGGTGATGCAATATGTCTACCGCCGCTACGGTCGCCACCGTGCCGCGATCATCGCCACCGTGATCCATTATCGCCCGCGCAGCGCGATCCGCGATGTCGGCAAGGCGCTCGGGCTGACCGAGGATGTCACCGCGGCGCTCGCCGACACCGTGTGGGGCAGCTGGGGCAAGGGCCTCAACGACATGCAGGTGCGCCAGGCCGGGCTCGATCCCAAAAATGCGATGATCAACCTCGCGGTCGAGCTCGCCACCGAGCTGATCGAGTTTCCGCGCCATCTCTCGCAGCATGTCGGCGGCTATGTGCTGACCCAGGACCGGCTCGACACCTATGTGCCGATCGGCAACGCCGCGATGGACGACCGCACCTTCATCGAATGGGACAAGGACGACGTCGACGCCCTTAGCATGATGAAGGTCGACGTGCTGGCGCTGGGCATGCTGACCTGCATCCGCAAATGTTTTGACCTGATCGCCGACCACAAGGGCGAGCACTGGGAGCTAGCTTCGGTCCCGCAGGACGACAAGAAAGTTTACGACATGCTGTGCCGCGGTGAATCGCTCGGCGTGTTCCAGGTCGAGAGCCGCGCCCAGATGAACATGCTGCCGCGGTTGAGGCCGCAGACCTTCTACGATCTCGTCATCGAGGTCGCGATCGTGCGCCCCGGGCCGATTCAGGGCGACATGGTGCATCCTTATCTGCGGCGGCGGAACGGCCAGGAAAAGGTGAGCTATCCATCGCCGGCGCCCGACCACGGCGACAAGGACGAGCTCTACAACGTCCTGTACAAGACGCTCGGCGTGCCGCTGTTCCAGGAGCAGGCGATGCGGATCGCGATCGAGGCGGCCCATTTCACGTCGGAGGAAGCCAACGGCCTGCGCCGCTCGATGGCGACCTTCCGCAATCTCGGCACGATCGGCAGCTACGAGGAGAAGCTGGTCGGCAACATGGTGGCGCGCGGCTACGATCCGGATTTCGCCCGCAGCTGCTTCGACCAGATCAAGGGTTTCGGCTCCTACGGCTTCCCGGAAAGCCACGCCGCGAGTTTTGCGCAGCTCGTCTACATCTCCTCATGGCTGAAGCACCATCATCCCGATGCGTTCTGCTGCGGCCTGCTCAACTCGCAGCCGATGGGCTTCTATGCACCGGCCCAGATCGTCGGCGACGCCCGCAAGAACGGCGTCACGGTGCGCGAGGTCGATGTCTCCCATAGCTTTGCGCAGAACACGCTCGAGGAGGAGGTCGGCGATCATTGCGCGGTGCGGCTCGGCTTTCGCCAGATCGACGGGTTTCATTGGCTGGATGAGGACGAGGAGAGGCTGAAACAGCTTCAACTGTCATTCCGGAATGGTGCGCTAGCACCAGACCCGGAATCTCGAGATTCCGGGTTCTCGCTTCGCGATCCCCGGAATGACGGTGTTGAGACAGACTGGGCCGACCGCATCGTCGCCGCGCGCGATCGGCGGCCCTTCACTTCGCTGGAAGATTTCGCGCGCGACACCGGCCTGCCCAAGCGCGCGCTGATCCTGCTCGCCGACGCCGATGCGTTCCGCTCGCTCGGGCTCGACCGCCGCGAGGCGCTGTGGGCGGTGCGGCGGTTGCCCGACGACGTGCCGCTGCCGCTGTTCGAGGCCGCCACCGCGCGCGAGCAGCCGGATGAGGGCGCCAAGCCGCTGCCGGAGATGCCGCGTCCGGAGCAGGTGGTCGCCGACTATCAGACCATCCGCTTGTCGCTGAAGGGCCATCCGATGGAGTTTTTGCGCGACACCTTCACGAAGGAGCGCGTCGTCGCCTGTCACACCATCAACCAGAGCAACGACCGCCGCCGCGTCCGCTGTGCCGGCGTCGTGCTGGTGCGGCAGCGGCCGGGCAGCGCCAAGGGCGTCGTGTTCATGACGCTGGAGGACGAGACCGGCATCGCCAACATCGTGGTGTGGCCGAAGGTGATGGAGCAGTACCGGAAAGAGGTGATGGGCGCGCGCCTGATCCTGGTCGAGGGCTATATCCAGAGCAGCCCGGAGGGCGTGACGCATCTGGTGGCGCAGCGCATGACCGATCGCTCCCACGATCTGATCGGCCTCGCCAATGAATCCTTGAGCCGCAAGCATCCGGTGCCGGCGGGCCCCGCGCTGATCGAGCCGCTCAACGACGACCGCCGCGATCACGGCGACAACTCGCCGCAAAAGCTCCGCCACCCGCGCAACGTCCGCATCCTGCCGCCGTCCCGCGATTTCCATTGAACCGCGTGCGACGGCTCTCTCACCGTCACCCTGAGGAGGCCGCGGAGCGGTCGTCTCGAAGGGCGACGGCCCGGCTTTCTCCGCGCGACTGCCAGCGGGGCCTTGCATCCTTCGAGGCTCGCTTCGCTCGCACCTCAGCGACTGTGTTCTTCGTCAAGCGGGTTGCCATGGTTTTTGGTCCCTGAGCATGGCGTTGAGGGTTGTGAGGACTTTGCGTGCAACGGCGATGAGGGCGACCATCTTGGGCTTTCCAGCGGTCACCAGGCGTCGGTAGAAGACCTTGAGCTGC